>CAZNXE010000037.1:0-28404 GCA_964576465.1 uncultured Planctomycetaceae bacterium | reverse complement strand
GCTTTGAAGAATGTCCACCCGACTGATTGAGTGTACCACGCCTGTCACCAGCGGGCTGGACCGTGAGTACGCCAAAGAATCGTAGGGTGGGAGGTTCTGTCGGCAGAGCGAGTGAACCACTTCGATTTGCTCTGCTGCCGACAGGTTCACCCACCTTTCGGTCCGCCCAAAAAAGGTGGGTAAACCTGCTGGCGAATTGAGCTTGTGCAATGGTCACGTACCATGCGCCAGCAGAACTACCCACCCTACTGATTCAGTACCACGCCTGTCACCAGCGGGTTGGACCGTGGGTGTGCCGCAGATCAGAGACGCATATTCGCAAAGAAATCGCGTACAAAGAGCCGGCGATTGAATAGGCGGCCAAGCGAAGAAAAAGTCCCGGGGGGGTACGCCAAGATCAGACGAAGAACTCCCCCGGGACGGCTCTCGCTGGGGTGCGAGAGGGACCAGGTTTGTATTGCTAGGCAGACTGTACAGCCACGACATCCACCGCGTCGATCAGACTCCGTACCCCTGCAACACGGCGGCAACAGAGGTGGCTCACTTGCTTTTCGTAGAACGAGTGAACCTGTCCGCGGAGTGTCACGACCCCTTCCCGAGCTTCGATCTCCAGTTTGCGCAGCGATGCCATGTGCCGGCTGGCAAGAAAGCTAGCAACGCGACGCTCCAGGTCGTGATCGTGGGCTGAGGGCTCTTCGATTCCGTCGGACATTCGGGGACACTCCTTCGCATAGGTTCTTTACGTTTCATACCGGGCAGTGAACATCGGCCCAGAGGGTTACTTCTGATGCCTTCGTGGTGAATATGCAAGCCGTGTGCCAAAACCGTGAGCGAAGACGATTCGATCGACCGAACAGGGACAGAACTCCATTGCCAGTGAATGGTTCGGAACGATCAGGAATTTCCCAACGACCAATGGCTTTCGTGCTATCACTTATGCCGAAAGGGAAAGGACTACCGCAATGCTTGCAAAATGTGCATCACTTGCGAGAGATTTGCGCATTGCCAGGGTGCATCTGGATCTGCCCATGAATGGAGCGTTCATCTCCGCGTCGGTGCTTTCTTTACCGCGACAACAAGCAGTGCTTTGGAGATAATCCACAACCAACGGCAGCGGCGGATGGCTGCCACGCCCGCGCGATATTTCCAGGAGCCACCGCCGGCAGCCAGCGATAGATCGGCCGGCAACACATACTGGAAGGTAAGTTCGCCGCACCCACGTAGCAGGCGATTGAGGCCAAAGTAGGTCGGTGCATAACTTGCATCCGTATAGTCGTTTCCACGACCGGTTGCGCGAAGGTAGAGATTGGCCAGCGGTAACGGCAAATAGCTGAGAAACGGTAACGCGTAGTGCGGCTCGATGGGCCACAATTTGTTCGGCACGAGAAGATAAAGCACACCGCCGGGCTTGATCGCCCGAGTAATCTTGGCCAACGCCTCAACCTGATCTGGCAAATGCTCCAGCACGTTGTCTAGGACGACAAGATCAAACTGCTCCGAATCGACCAACAATTCCGCGGTCTGACATCGGAGTTCGAGATTCGACAGCCCCTGAGAACCGTATGTCTGAACGGCAAAATCGTGCAGCGCCTTGCTAGGCTCGATTCCCACGACAGAACGACAGAGCCGCGACAATGCCACCGCCGTGTGACCGTAGCCGCTGCCAACGTCCAACACGCGCAGTTGCTCGGGCGGAAGCGACAGGAAGGGTCGCGTCGTTTCAATAATCTGTCGGGCGAATTTCTCACCGAACCGTCCTTGCTCGTCGAGTGTCGCCCGTTCGCCACGATAGTACGTGGGAAGTTGCGGTAGAACTTTCGGCGCCGAGCTTGAACTTGTATTGGCAGATTCGTCATGCACCGTTTCAGTACCACCCAAAAGCCAGAGGATCTTTTAGGCCGAAAAACCAAGTCCTGGTTCGGTTAACACCGATGTGTCGAGCGTTCCATCATCGATCTGGAACATGCCGGGATACTTCTCGCTCCAGCCGGCGTTTCCCGCTGGGCAGTATTGACGAGCGTTCCCTTCAATGGCGGCAACTCCCGGCACTCTGGCGGCAAGGCTTGCCGAGTGGAGAAACGACGCGCCGGGACAGGTCAGATCCTGCACGCAGAGGAACAGCTTGTATTTCTGAGCTGCCGCGCCCATCAACAGTGCCTCGGAATGGCCCTTGCAGGCTTTCAGCGCGACCCCGCTGTAACCAATTTCGCGACACAGCAGCAGGCTTTCCAAATCGACCAACGATTCATCGATCACCACCGGCTTGATCTTTGCCACGGGGTGCATGTCTTGCCGGGGTTCGCGGGTCAAGTCGCGGTGGGTCGGCTGTTCAATGTATTGCACGCGATCGAGTGCCGCCGGGGATCGTTCGGTAACCCTGGCGAGAAAGTCGAGCACATACTGCACGTCGGCACAGCGTTCGTTGAAGTCGAGTGAATATTGCCAACGATTGCAACCTCGCTTGTGTTGTGCCTCGGCGGCAACCTGTTCCACGGCAACCACGCGCTCGACGTCCCAGTCTAAATTATCGCCATTGAGTTTAATCTTGAGATGGGTCAATCCGTCGGCCGCAATCCACTCGGCCAATGTCTCGGGGAGCGAATCGCCGATCCGCTTGTCGATGTCGGCGTCGGTCAGGGGATCGAGCGCGCCCACCAGATGGTAGAGCGGCATCCGCGGCTGTGGCTGTCGCAAGGTGTAGGCATCGAGATACTCCCCGGCGAAATCTTGGCCAAGATAGTGGCTCAAATCACGATTCACAAACTCGCTGCCAAGTGTGTTGTATGCATTTAGCCCAAGACATCGACCATAAGCGTCGTGAATCGCCGCATCCAACGGGCTCGCCGAAACAAGTTGCGCCAGACGCGGCATCGACTCCGCCAAGTTCATTGTGGCCACTACATCTTCAGCGGTTGACGTCCAGTGACGACTCAGGTCGTCCACAATTTCAAGCGGATGGCCAAGCTCCTGATATTGGTTCGCGGCCTCGACGTACTGTTCCGCAATCCGTTGCATCGCCGCAAGCGCCGCTTCGCCACTCACCGCATCAGTCGGCCAAGCCCAAACATTGCTCAGCGGCATCGAGCCAGTTCCCCGGGCCCGACGCCCATCGCGTGTTTCCACATCGACCGTCACGTCAAAGATCGTCGCCGAGCTAACCACCCGCCCCCCAAACTTAATCGGCGTTCGATAAGCAAAGGTTTGCGTGCAGTGGTGAACTTCAAGCAAGCGAATATCAGTAGATTTCAACACGTCGAAAACACTCCAGCTATAAGAAAGTAGAGTAGTGTGCGTGCTTGCACGCACGTGTCTATTGGAGGGCGCAACAAGACGTGCGTGCAAGCACACACACTACGGGCAGTCCTCTCACTGCTTGTCGCTCAGCTTTTCCAACTGTTGCTCCAATGAGCGAATCCTCTGATCCACATCAAAGCTTACTTTGTGAATTGCCAGCAACATGAAAGACATAAGCCATACTACGCCAATAAGTGCGATGATACTAATTCCTTCAGGAGGTCGTTCAATAGCTACCTTCACACCAAGAAACACTCCCATAGCCGTAGTAACGAAAAAGATTGTTACAAAACTCGTTGATAGCGTGCTGCTAGAGAACGCTATTTCAGACTCGGGCAAATCAGTTTGCACATTATGTTTTCTGGTCAGAAAAATCACTTACTAAACTCCTTGGCCAAACGACGCGACCCAGGGCGGTTGGCCGTTTGTTTACAGTGACGTGGTGATCGCGTGTTTGCTGGCGCTGCGTGAACTGTTTCGTTTGCCGTATCGGCAGTCCGAGGGCTCGGGGCGTTCAATGGCCCGACTGATGCAAGTTGGGATTCCAATCCCGGACTTCACGTCGCTGGCCAAACGGGCAGCGAAGCTGGAGATTCCCTTGTCGGCTGCCAATCGCACGGGAGCGATTGACGTCATCGTCGACAGCACCGGATTGAAAATGTTTGGTGAAGGCGAGTGGAGGGCACCCAAGCACGGCTCGTCGAAGTAGAGTAGTGTGCGTGCTTGCACGCACGTGTCTATTGGATGGCGCAACAAGACGTGCGTGCAAGCACACACTCTACGGGACTGAATCGTCTTGGCCTGCGGACTGGTCATCGGATGCCCTTTTAAGCCGAGTAGGGTCCGCTGTGCGGACCGATGTCTCCGGAGAATGTTATGATCGCGAACCAACATCTGCCGTACGGGTGAAAGAAGCCGGAGAATAAGTTCGCACGTTCATTCGCGGTCCGCACAGCGGACCCTACGGCTGGAGTCATCCCTTCTTGTGTTCAGTCCCCCATGCCAACGCCGCATCAAACGTGGCGGCTAGGATTTTGTGTGATTTCCAATGTGAGAACAGTCGCACAAGTTGAGAATACTCAAACACGTGTTCAAGAAATCCTGTTTCGATTACGTTTCGGAGTGTCTCATCGCCCGCAAGAAATAGTTCCGTCACACCAGTGACTATTCCCTGTATCAAATCTTGTGGAGGCTTTGAAAGCTGGTTCCAATGAACGAGCAATCCACAAAGCTCTCTCGCTGCTTCGAATTGAGAATGCGCTAGGTCCCTAGGAATGACTCTTAACTCACCTTTGATGCAGAGGAGATAGTACCTAACGATGGCGTGGTTACATGCCCTTACATCTAACATCGATCCGATTCTGTCACGATGAAACACAACAATCTCTGTCAAAACGGCGAGTTCGTTAACTCGAGTTGACGCACTGGCTGCATTGACTTCCTCCGCCGGAATCTGCGCTGAGTTCGTGAGATAGAGACGAAGATTCACCGCGCATTGTCTCCAACAGATTAAGGACACGCAAGAATGGACGAAACAACGGTGTCAAGAACCAATCATGACACCTTCACCCTAAACCCAATGCCCCATCAAACAAGCCCTTGCCGTACGGCCCAGACTGCGGCTTGGGTGCGGTCGGAGACGCCGACTTTGCGGAGGATGTGTTGCACGTGCTCTTTCACGGTCTCGTAGCTGATGCCTAGGGCCTGGGCGATCTCCTTATTTGTGAGTCCGAAGGCCATCTGTCGTAGCACTTCCGATTCACGCTGCGTTAAGGGAACTTCTACGTCGCCGGAAACGCGGGGGGTGGCCAGCGCGCCGGTCACGCGGCGAAGTTCCTCGCGGCGCCACACTTCCTCGCCTCGTGATGCCTTGCGGATGGCCTCGACCAAGGCCGACTTGTCCGCTCCCTTTAAGATGTAACCGCTTGCCCCCAGCGCCACCGCGCGTGCAATGTACGTTGGGTTGTCGTACGTCGAGAACATCAGCACAGGCAGATCAGGCTTATCGATTTTCAGTCGCCCTAGCGCGGCCAAGCCGTCGGTCTTTGGCATGCGCACATCCAACACGACGACGTCGGGCTTCACCTCGTCGACCAGTCGAACGACCTCATCGCCATCGACCGCTTCGGCAACGACCTCGATATCTGTATTCGCAACGATGCTGCGGATACCCGACCGAACGACTTCATGATCGTCGGCAATCAAAATTCGGATACTCATGTCCGCCTCCCGGCGTCCGTGGCTCGCTCGTTGCTGAGGGGCTCTTCTGGAAAGAGCTACAGGCCCTTCATTCACCGCAAGCTAGCACGGTAAATGCAACGCTACGGCCACCTTTTGAACGTTAAAGTGAAACCCCTGAACGTGCGGCGGGCCCAATTTTTGACATCCATCCCTGCCATAAGCTGAGGGGATGACAGCCCACCAATTAGAAGTATATCCCCCCCGGCGGCGGCGAGCAAATCGAGGAGGCTCAATTCGCTTACATCATTCGTGTGACTCAGCACAGTATTGCCTGGGAAAGCTGATTCGGTGAATCGCCGCATCCATGTGGCTGAGATGGGCATCCGCGAGAGCTTCCGAGTGTGCGGGACCAAGGCGAATTGTGCTCTACCCCTGCGAATGTGGCGGCGTTGCAGACATAATGCCCGTTGGCGTCGGTGCCTCGTCCAGCGCTGAATTGTTTGCAATTGGAGTCGTTCATGTCGAACCGCGTCTGTCTGCCGTTATCACTCTGTCTCGCCATTAGCGGCGTGGCACTTCACAACTCCTTGCAAGCCGCCGATCAGGCGAACCCCGTAACAGGGGTGGAGAACATCGCATCATCGCGCGCGGATGTTCCGCAGTTCAAGACTTCTCATCTCGGGCGACGGCTTTCCTATCTTGATTCATCCGACCCGTATTACGTGGGGCTTTCGTTCCCACGGCTTACAACGCCGCAGTGGATTGGCGAAGAGGGAGTCGAAGCGGTTGTCGTGTTGGCGATTGACGACATGCGTGATACGCAGAAGTACGAGCAATTCCTGCGACCGATTCTCGATCGTCTCAAGCAGATCGATGGACGGGCTGGCGTGAGCATCATGACCAACGTCGTCGACCCCGGCGATCCGCAATTGCAAAGTTGGCTCGACGAAGGTTTGAACTTCGACGTCCACACCATCGATCATCCGTGCCCGTTGTTGGCAGGCGGAGACTTTGAAAAGGCTCGCTCTACGTGTGATCGCTGCATCGATTTGCTTACAAGCGTACCGAACAACGCTCCGGTGGCGTTCCGCATGCCGTGTTGCGATTCGCTGAATACGCTGAGCCCTCGCTTCTTTGCTGAGATTTTCAACCATGTCACGCCCGAGGGACATTACCTGCAAGCTGATAGTTCGGTGTTCAACATCCTCACACCCGCCGATCCTAGCTTGCCAAGAGCAACGGTCGAATTGGCCGACGGCTCGTCGCGCTTTCGGCGGTATTTACCGTTCCCGGCGTTTGCCAACACGATCGAGAACTATCCGTATCCGTACGTCATCAACCGCCTGTGCTGGGAGTTCCCGTGCGTGGTTCCTAGCGACTGGGAAGCCCAAAACGTTCAGCAGCCGAACAATCCGCGAACGGTCGAAGACTGGAAAGCGGCGTTGGATGCCGTGGTGATCAAGCAGGGCGTATTCAACCTTGTCTTCCACCCCCACAACTGGATTCGCAACGATCAAGTCGTGCAGCTAATCGACTACGCCCAGCAGAAATACGGCAACAAGATCAAGTTCCTCAATTTTCGCGAGGCGGTCGAGCGTATGAACGATCACCTGTTGTCGGGGCATCCGTTGCGAGCAGCCGATGGCCTCGACAACGGCGTTCGACTAATCGACCTGAACGACGACGGTTATCTCGACGTGGTGATTGCGAACGAGCAGATGCGGCTTACGCGAATCTGGGAACCTGAGCGCCACACTTGGCGTGAAACTAATTTTCCAGTCGCGCTTGTAACACGTGACACGAAAGGGCAGCCTCTCGACGCGCAAGGTCGCTTCGGAATCGTTGGCGCGGACCACCAACCAGTGTTGTTGATACAGAACAATCAAACTGCCGGCGGTTGGCGTTTCGACGGCGATCGCTGGAAGCAGGACGACCGTCTTTTGACCGGCTTGAAACTAGATGGCAAGCCCGTACTTATCGGAGATGGCGGACGCGACCGTGGCGTTCGACTCGACGACATCGACGCCGACGGAAGTTGTGAATTGCTCGTGGGGAACGAGACGCAACGGGCGGTCTTTCGGTGGAACGATGAGCAACGAACATGGTCGAAGGCTCCCTACTCACTGCCAGGACAAGCCACGTTTGTTGATCGCAACGGCAACGACCGTGGGCTGCGGCTCATCGATGTGAACGACGACTTACAGGTGGATGTCCTGTTCTCGAACGAGGCCCATAACTCGCTCCATTTATTTTCCGACCCAAAGAGCGGCTGGTCGCGAAGTGTCTTCGACGCACCACGAAGCGAGAGTGATCGCATCCCGATGATCGTTCGAGGCGCCACGAACAACGGCGCATGGTTTCACACCCGGGAGATGTGGGTACAGAACGAAGATACGGCCCGCATGGCCGATTTGGTTGATCGGCGATCGTTCAATGAGCTGCTGAAAGGCCTGCCGCCAGAGCCCAAGAGTCCCGCGGCATCGCTCACTGCGTTACGTGTTCGCGAGGGCTTCAAAGTAGAACTGGTAGCCGCCGAACCGCTGGTGGTCGACCCCATTGCGGTGGACTGGGGGCCCGACGGAAAACTTTGGGTCGTCGAGATGGCCGACTATCCGTTGGGCGTCGATGGCAAACCCGGCGGTCGCGTGCGATTTCTCGAAGACACCGACGCCGACGGGCGTTACGACAGGTCGACCGTGCTGCTCGACGATTTACCCTATCCCACCAGTGTCATGGCATGGCGCGACGGCGTCTTGGTCACCGCCGCCCCCGACATTATCTACGCAGCCGATACCACCGGCGACGGCAAGGCTGACGTGCGCGAGATACTGTATACCGGCTTCACCCAAGGCAATCCGCAGCACTTGGTCAATGGCTTGGAACGCGGCTTGGATAATTGGATCTACTGTGCCAACGGGCATAGCGGCGGAAAGCCCCGATCGCTGAAGACTGGTGACGAAGTGCAAATGCGTGGTCACGACATTCGCATTCGTCCGGAGTCTGGCGAGATTGATCTCAGGACCGGCGTCACGCAGTTCATCCGCGCCCGCGATGATTGGGGCAACTGGTTCGGCAGCGATAACATCAATCCGATGTGGCATTATGTGATGCCCGAACACTATCTGCGGCGCAATCCGCACGTGGCATTCCCCGATGGTCGCGTTCACGTTTCCGAGAACCCCGGTACGGCTTCGGTGTTTGCCCGAAGTCGAACGCTGGCTCGATTCAACGACTTTCATACGGCCGACCGTTTCACATCGGCCTGCAGCGCAATCATCTACCGCGATCGCTTGCTTGGTGACGAATTAAGCGGAAACTCGTTTGTGTGCGAGCCTGTGCATAATTTGGTCCACTGCGAAGTGGTGCGCGCCGAGGGCGTGGCATTTACCAGTCGTCGCTACGCTGCCGAGCAATCGAGTGAGTTTCTCGCATCGACCGATAACTATTTCCGCCCCACCACTGTGCGAACCGGGCCCGACGGCGCGCTATGGGTCGTCGACATGTACCGGCTGGTCATCGAGCACCCGGAGTGGATCCCCGAGGAGTTCAAGCAACGTCTCGACTTGCGGTCCGGAAGCGACAAGGGTCGAATCTACCGCATTTATCCGGTCGATCAGCATCCACGTCCAATCGCGATTCTCGCGGATGTAAACACCGCTGCGCTGGTCGCTGCGCTCGATAGCCCGAATGGTCCCCAGCGCGACATGGCGCAACAGCTTCTGATCGCCCGAGACGATGAGCGTTCGGTACCGCTGCTTCAGCAAATGGTCGTCGAAGGTCGTGTACCGCAGGGCAGGCTTCAGGCCATGTGTACGCTCGATGGAATGCAGAAG
Source organism: uncultured Planctomycetaceae bacterium (assembly GCA_964576465.1). GTDB lineage: Bacteria > Planctomycetota > Planctomycetia > Pirellulales > JAEUIK01 > CAZNXE01. The sequence continues at coordinate 19,096 of CAZNXE010000037.1, read as the reverse complement.
CTGCGTGCCGAGGTCGTAGCCAAAGCACTTTCCGATGAACACCCAGGCGTGCGCAGACATGCCGTGCGGCTTGCCGAAGGCATGATCGCAGGCTCCGCGATGTTGGTCGAGGCATTGCTGGCGAACATCGAGGATGACGATCCCAAGGTCGCCTTGCAGTTGGCCTTTAGTTTGGGAGCATGGGACAATCCCCAAGCAGGACGGGCGCTGGGAAAACTGGCAGCCCATTGGGCCGATGAGCCGTACGTGCTGGCAGCGATCGTGAGTTCGTCGCGCGCAAATCTCGACGAACTCGTCACGGAAGTTGTCGATCGAAGCCAAGTTCAACCACCCCCGGCGCGGTTGATTGCCGATCTACTAACAACAGCCACTGCCGACGAGCGGTCGCTGGCGGTCGCGCGGCTGCTGGGCATGGTGGCAACTCCCAACGAGCACGGTGAGTTCGCACTGTGGCAACTCGACTCTTTCGGTCGTCTGCTCGACACGTTGCGACGTCGAGGAACGACGCTTCAAGAGCAGCTTGGCAAACAACCTGGCGAGAACAAAGCCTTGGCCACGAAGTTGAACCAGTTAATCGGTTTCGCGCGGCAAACTGCCCAGCAACACGACGCCCCGCTCGATCGGCGTTTGGCAGCCGTACGTTTGCTGGGACGAGAAGCCGGCAGCGAATCCTCGGACTTCGACTTACTGGCGTCGCTCTTGGGGCCAAGTCAACCACGCGAGGTGCAGTTGGCCGCGGTCGACCTCTTGGGACAAGCGGCTGACGATCGCGCGGCGCGGTATCTGATTTCCGCGTGGAAGACCTTTTCGCCCGCCTTGCGATCCGACGTGCTGGATGTGTTGTTCAGCCGCGAGGTTTGGTTGATCCAAGTGCTCACCGCGATTGAGGACGGCACGATCTTACCCGGGGAATTAGACGCCTTTCGACGGCAGCTATTGCTCAATCATCGCGAGGCAACCATCAGCCAGCGCGCTCAGACGATCTTCGCGAGCACAACGGAAGCTTCGCGACAAGAAGTCTTGGACGCCTACGCCAAGGTAGTGCAACAAACGGGCGACGCGACCGCCGGCAGGGAGCTGTTCGCCAAGAAGTGTGCCTTGTGCCACAAGTTCGATAGCAAGGGACACGCCGTTGGCCCCGACCTGGCGGCGCTCACCGACAAGTCGCCGCAAGCGATGTTGGTGGCAATTCTCGATCCGAATCGGGCCATCGAAGCGCAGTATGTCAGCTACTCGGCGATTACCCAGACCGGCCTCACGTACACCGGCATCCTCTCGGCGGAGTCAGCCAATTCGCTCACACTGCTTGCCCAGGAAGGCAAAACGCAGGTCTTGCTCCGCGATGAGATCGATGAACTGGCAAGCACGGGAAAGTCGTTGATGCCCGAGGGGCTCGAAAAGGATCTCTCTCCACAACAGATCGCAGACATCGTTGCTTATCTCGCTTCCAGCGGCCCCAAGCCAAAGGCGTTTCCCGGCAACCAACCCCAGGTCGTCGAGGCTGATCTCTTTCGGCATGAGTTCTCTTGTCTCTCAACCAACGGTGAGCTGTATGGCAGCTCGCTGGTGTTTGAGCCTGAGAATCAGAATCTTGGATACTGGACCAGCTCCGACGATCGGGCGGTGTGGACCATCGACGTGAAGAGCCGCGGACGATACGCCGTGATTCTCGATTGGGCATGTCCCGATGAGAATGCCGGAAATACCTTCGCAATTGAGGTCGCCGGGCAGCAACTCGTTGGCAAGGTCGAAAGCACCGGCGGGTGGAACGTTTACCGGCGCGACGTGGTCGGCACGCTGCAACTCGACGAAGGCCATCAACGGCTGACGATTCGCCCCAGCCGCCCACCGGAAGGGGCGCTGTTCGACCTCAAGTCAATCACATTACGACCTGCGGGAAGCTGACCTGCTACTGAGATCTGTGTGGGCTGCTTAATTGTCAAGATTGCCGAGTTGTTTTTGGAACACGACATTCTTTAGTCGTCCGCTGGTGTTCCACGCATTGAAGCCGACTCGGCATGTTAGCTTCGGGGCGAGCCAGGTGAATTTGGACGACTTCGATTTGATAAAGGGTGTCGCTTGTTCGTTCTGCCGCATCGTCTCCATCATTTCGGCACGGATCTCAGGCGCGATGTACTTGTTTGAGACTGATCCCACATAGCGAAGCTTGCCTTTGCGCATGGCACCCAAGGCCAGCGAGAGGAAGCTTCCTTGGTTGTCCGACTCGTAGCCAATGATCAAGCAGTCGATGCGGCGATCGCGGCTGGGGGCTTCGTAGGAAACGGCTTCTTCGGATTCCTCGTCTTCGTCATCTCCAGCCTCGCCGGTAAAGTCTTCGATGGCGTCTTCGAGCGACTCGGCATCACCCTCGACCGATCGGGCTTGTTCGGTAACAGCCTGCAACAAGTTCACCTTGGCTTGCTCCTCAGGGCCCATTTCCCACAGCAAGTGATAGGGAATGCCGCCCACGACCGAGAGCGCGAGAACGGAAGCAGTCCAACCCCAGACTCCCAGACAAACACGCCGAGACGTACCGGGCAGGGAGCCAAATGTCGGTCCCCAAATCTTCAGAGGTCTTAGAAAGATGTCAGGAATCGAAATCGTCGAGTCTTCAGCAATTGCATAAAGATACGCAATGATGTGTACCATCAGGAACACGATCGTTCCGAGTAGGTATTGACTGATCGCCCAAATGGGGCGAGCAATGTTGTTTACAGGAATGAGGAGTCGCACGGCGACGCTGACGAGCACGATGGCCAACAGCCCACCAAGCAGGACCAACACCTTCAGCACGTCGAGCGCCGTCTCGGGCGTGTGCTGTGTTTCCTCCGGGTCGGGGTCGACCTCGATCTTAATTCCCAGCCGCGGATAGAAGCCGCAGCCGGTACACCATTCTTCTTTCGTGCCTATGCCCGGCTTGCCACATTCAGGGCACGCATCTTCAGCGATCGCTTCCGCCGAACTGGCGTATTCCGCGTCCAACGAGAGATCAACATCCTGGGGTTGCTCTTCTTCGAGAACCGCGTCTGCTGTGTCAGTCATAGGTCTTCGTGCCTCTAATCGTTGCGAACCGAACTCCGCGGCGGTCTATCCGCTACCGACGATAGAACCGGTCGTGTGCGCGGGCAGAATTGCTCTCATGCATATAGGTCAATCTGGAGGGCAACGTCGAGCAGGGAGGGCAGATATTCGCGCAGACACCACTTTTCGCTCGGGCTACCATCCCTTTACGAAAATGGCATACAGTCGCGGATATCAACGGGCCCAACGATGGATCGAATCGAAAAGCTGCTGAGGTGGCTTGTTTGCGGGCTTGCCGCCGCGGTCATCGTCGATGTTGTCCATGCACAACTTGCCGGCTTTCGCATCCACGCTTTTAACTGGATTGTTGTGGCGATGCTCTTGGGGCTGGTTGTTCTTTCCGCCCAACGTCGAATCCCAGCCAAAGCATCGTTGGCGTTGCTCTCGACCGTGGGCTGTTGGATTGCAACCGAGTTGGCATTGGGGTGGCTGACGCACGATGACCAACGACCATTTGCATGGTATGTGTGGCCGCCCGGCTATCGATGTGAAGTCATCCCAAGCAACATGCCGGGGATCGATCAGCCCGGGGTGTTCAGCACCAACTCGCGTGGATTGCGGGCTCCAGAATTCTCCGCGGACGATGACTATCGAATTCTCTGTGTGGGCGGCAGCACCACCGAATGCTTGTACCAGGACGACCGCCGGACTTGGGTTCGACAATTAGCCGCGCAACTCGATACTCGCAATTACAAGGTGTGGGTTGGCAACGCGGGGCGCAGCGGACTCATCGCCGCGGATCACGTTACCTTGCTGACCCATTCGCCAGAGGCCCGGCAGGTCGATTGTTGGGTCGTGCTGTGCGGCGTCAATGACATGGGTCAACAGCTTAACGGCACCTACGACGAGGCGATTGAGCGCACATGGCGCCACACCTTCGCTTATCGCCGACCTGGGCTGGGAGGGCAATGGGATCGACCGCTCTATAACAACACTTGCAGCATTGCGTTTGTACGTCAGCTTTGGAGTGCCGTGCACGACGGATGGTTTTCCGCGGGCCACATTGTGCAAGACAATCATGGCGCATGGTACGTTAAGCGTCGCCGCATGCGCGAGGAAGCCGACAAAGTCGATGGTCTGCCGGACCTGACGGCGATGTTGGACGAGTATGAGCATCAGTTGCGAAGCATGATCGTGCTGAGCCGCGAGCGTGGCAAGCGATTGATCTTCTTCACTCAACCCAGCATGTGGTCGCCAGATATCACGCCCGAAAACGAAGCGCTGTGTTGGTCGGGAGCCCTCACCGACGGAACCTATCGAAGTTCAGCCGCACTGTCGCAAGCCATGGGTGCATACAACCAGAGAATGAAAGACGTTTGCCAAGACGAACACATCGAAATCGTCGACCTGGCCGCACAGCTAGCAAAATCGACAGCCACGCATTATGACGATTGCCATTTCAACGACGCCGGCTCAGCGCGCGTGGCCGAACTCGCCAGCAAAACGATTCGCCCGCTAGCAGTGACCCGGCGAATGTCACGCCGAGATTTCAAGGAGAAGACAAGCACCAGGACGAGCGGCGAATGAGAATCACAACCCGACGCGTGAGCGAGGGAACGCAGTGTATTACCGGTTGGTCCCTCGCTCACGCGTCGGGTTGTGATTGGTACGTTCTTATCTGCCGCACGCCCAGGAGTCGCAACGCGAGAATCAAAGGTGCCGCACAGGTCGAAACGCCGCCCCGCTCGACAGCACCGCCAGCAGTGCCTTGGCCGTTCTTGGTTGGACCAAATGTTGGACCAAATGGGTGAAGAAGACTTCCCAGGCGATCGGACCAAAGTTACACGACCGGTATAACCGACATTGTTTCACAAAGAGTATGCTACGACGGCATTACCGGTTTACGCATTCGTGGGAGTTGAATTTCGATGGCGTTTGTAGTCGAGACAAGAACCAATCGTCGCCACCGCGAAGAGCACCGCTATAGCGTGCCCGTCGAGAGCGTAGGCTGCTTGCAATGTGGCAGCTCCAACTTTGAGCCGATCCTCACGACTCGCGATCCGTTGGGTTCGACAGACGACGACTTCCGTCTGGTCCGCTGCCGGCGCTGCGACCTGGCAGTGACCAATCCGCGACCAACCGCCGAGGCACTCTCAAAGTTCTATCCGCACGACTATAGCTGTCACGACGTTGCCTCGAACTGGGATACGCGACCGCGAGCACGACTTCGTCGACGGGCCGAACAAGCGGTCTTGCGATTTGCCTTCAACTATCCTTCACAACCGGTTCTGCCCAACACGGTGCTTATGGCAATGCTCGGACGGATGTGGCTACGTACGCCACTGCGCCGCAGCACTTGGATTCCGTTTACCGACGATGGTGGTCGGATGCTCGATTTTGGTTGCGGTGCGGGTGGTTTCTTGCGGCGCATGCAAGAATTGGGATGGCGGGTCGAAGGACTCGATATCTCCGAGGATGTCGCATCGGAAGTCGCGCGACAATTGGGAGTGCCGGTACACGTTGGCACGCTGCCGCACCACGATTTGCAAGAAGCGTCGTACGACGTCGTAACGATGTGGCAGGCACTAGAACATGTGCCCGACCCACGCGGCGTGATTCGGGCGGCCTCAAAACTGCTGCGTCGCGGTGGCTGGCTCTATGCGTCGGTGCCGAATCTGGATAGTTGGTCGTTCTCGCGATATCGCCATCATTGGTTCGGGCTCGAACTGCCACGCCATCTAACGCACTTCACGCCTACCACATTGCGACAGATGGTTGAATCCGAGGGCCTTAAGGTCAAGCGGATCGAACATCTGGGCATGGATGGCTGGATTCGCCAGTCGGCCCGTCGCGCCGAAGCAGCCGGATGGGGATCGTTACGACTGCAATCCTGTCGCTGGAAACCACTGGCAACCCGCATGGCGCGGTGGACCGAACGCGCCGGGCGCGCCGACAACATCATGGTCGTCGCCCAGCGTGCCTAACAGGCGTTGCTGCCAGACATGCAGGAGAATTTGTAGGGGGGCGTCAAGCGGAGCGCGGACGCACCACTTTCCTTGCGAACGAAGTGGTGCTTTCCTTGCGAACGAAGTGGTGCGTCCGCGCTCCGCTTGACGACACCCTACATTTCGCCGCTTTTCTACTCCAAGCCACGAGATTCGGAAGGAAGAACTATGCGGCTCGTCGTGTTGGTCGAAGATCGAGATCATGTCTGCTACCGCTATCGCGTGGCTGCATTTCGGCAAGCCCTTGCGTCACGGGGGTGGACCCTGGAAGCGGTCCCCATCGCGCGACGAAACCATGAACGGCTCGTGCAACTGCGACAACTGCCCGAGAGCGACGTGTTGCTGGTGCAGCGGCGATTGCTGCCCCGGTGGTACTGCCTTGCATTGCGACAGCGAACCCGACGGTTGGTGTTCGACTTCGACGACGCGGTCTTCCTCCGCGATAGCAATTCTCGCAAATCGCCTAACAGCGCTCGGCGACTCAATCGATTCGCGTACCTGGCGCGCATGTGCGATGCGGTGATTGCCGGGAATGGGCATCTCGCCGAGAAGGCCGCAAGAATCGTCCCTGCCAGTCGCGTCCATTTTGTGCCGACCTGTATCGATACGAGCCGCTACGAATTGGCCGCTCACTACCGGCAAGGTTCTGAAACACGTCTCGGGTGGATCGGCAGTGGCAGCACGCTCGCGTCGCTCGAAGAAGCTCGCCCCTGCATTGCGAGCGCGGCCGATCGAGTTGGAGGTTTGCGGCTGCACGCCATCTGCGACGTGTTTCCTTCGTGGCAGGAGTTGACGATCAAGCGATGCCCCTGGTCGGCAGAAACGGAAAGTGCGGAGTTGGCCGCTTGCGACATCGGCGTGAGTTGGCTGCCCGATCATCCGTGGAGCGCCGGCAAGTGTGGGCTCAAAGTGCTGCAATACATGGCGACGGGCCTCCCGGTCGTCGCCAATCCCATCGGCATGCACCAACAACTCATCCAACACGATCGCACGGGAATGCTGGCCACAGAGCCCGAGGCTTGGGCCACGGCGATCAAGCGATTAGCCGATCATCCGTCGCTACGGCAAGACATGGGTGCCCTGGGGCGCGAAGTCGTTCAGCGCGACTACAGCGTTTCGCGTTGGGCCACCGCATTTGTCGACATCATGGATCAGGTCGTGGCAACCTCGCCCGACGTACCGGCGCGCCGTGCCGCTTAACAGCCCGTTGAAAAACTCAATTCGGCTCCGACCGGTCTGTTGTGCCGAGGCTCTGCGTCACGGAATCTCGACGAATCCACGGATTCGCCTCCGATTCCGTTCCTTGATCTCGACACAACATCCTCGGTCTCGCTATCGAAGCAGTTCTTCAACGGACTGCTAAACGTGCCTTGTTGAACGACAGGGCTTGAGCACCTCCCTCCCGGCCAGTGGCCCATGCGAGGGAGGGAAAGGCGAACCTCTTGCAGTGCCGCGACATCTCCTCTGGCTGCGATCCTCCGATCGGGCCAAGACCGCGCACTTGCCGATCGACACCCTTCCGCTGGGTTCGGGGATTCCGAACCGTGGTGAATTGCGTGAATCAAGCAGTTGTCGCAAAAGCCACATTGCAAGCAGGGTACCTTCGAGTCAAACTGTACTAGTGCGACTTCAATCTTAAGTGTTGCGGTTGGGTGCCACTGGCTCTGCCAGTGCCGGTGCTAAATAGATGCGGCATGCGGGCACTGGCAGAGCCAGTGGCACCCCAAGTCTTAGACTTGAAGACGCACGAGTCAGGCGTGGTTTAGATCAGTTGCCACGCTGACGATGCAGTTCCTTCCTTCCCCACAATCCTTCCTGGAACTATTGCCCGATCGAATGGTGGGCAAACGATGATCGCACGAATCGACTGGCGTCATATTGGCTTGCCTTCGGGCATTCTGGCACTTTCCCTGCTGGGCTTTTTCGGCATGAAGTCGATGAAGTCGCCGCCAGAGGAACAACCAGCGGAAGATTTTCGACCGGTTGTTCTTACACAAGTTCTCCAGGACAGTCCCTCGCAGTTCGACATCATCGTCGATGGCACCGTGAAGCCCAAGCGCGAGTTGACAGTCGCTGCCGAGATTGCCGGTCAAGTAATTGCCAAGTCGGACGTTTGCGACTCTGGCCGGTATGTCGAAGCCGGCGCTGTGCTCATGGAAATTGAACCCGACAAGTTTGAACTGGAAGCAAAACGTTTGCAGCACCTCGTCGAGCAGGCAGAGGCTGAATGTGTGCGCATCGCGCAAGAGCAGCGCAATAACGAAGCCATGATCGAGATCCACAAGCGCGATGTTGAACTTCGTGCTTCAGAATTAGAACGCATGACTCGGTTGCATTCCGATGGCACGGTCTCCGATGGAGAACGTGACCGCACCGAAATTGAAGCGATTCAAGCCCGTGTCGCCTTACAGCAGTTGATCAATACCCAGGCATTGATACCTTCCAACATCGAGAAGGCGCGTGCCGAATTGGAGCTACGGAAAGCGCAATTAAAGGCCGCGGAAATCGATCTGGCCAACACCCAAATCGTGGCCCCCATCTCCGGATACATCTGTAGCGACCCGGTTGAAGTCCGCCAATACGTTGCCCCAGGAACAGCGATGTTCTGCATCGAAGATACTTCATCGGTCGAGGTCCACTGCAATCTTCGGGTCGATGACCTGTTTTGGCTGTGGAGCACCGCCGGTCGACTGTCGGGGGCCGAAGACGACGCTGGCAAACCTTATTACGAGGCTCCCCCCGTGGACGCCCTTGTGATCTATAAACTAGGGCAGCGAGAGGTTTCCTGGCCTGGAAAATTGACGCGCTATGGTGGGCTGGGCATCGACGAGCAAACGCGGACCGTTCCCTGTTTGGTCGAGGTGTCGAACCCACGGCGTCTTGGCGCCAAACAGTGGCCTCCGACATTGGTCCGTGGCATGTTTGTGACGGTGGCGTTTCACGCCGCGCCCCAGATGCCAATTTTGCGGCTTCCAGCCGAGGCGGTGAAACTCAACAACGAAGTGTGGACGTTGGAAGATGGCAAATTGCGAATCCACGAAGTGCAGCCCGCCAAGGTGTTGCCCGGCTGGGTGCTGCTGCGGGCTGAAGAGACCGATCTCAAGGTCGGCGACAAACTAATTGTTTCACCGCTGGCCACGGCGGTTGATGGAATGTCCGTTCGAGAAGAGGACACTCCATGAAAGCTGTCGTCGCATGGGCCGTGCGTAACAGTCCTTCGATGAACACGATGATGATCGCCATCATCGTCATCGGTCTTGGCAGTGGATACTTGCTCCGCCGGGAAGAGTTTCCCGAGTTCAAGCTCGATATCGTGGCCATCACGGTCCCCTATCCAGGAGCTTCGCCCGGGCAAGTCGAAGACGGCATCTGCCGCAAGATCGAAGAGGCGATCCACTCGATCGATGGCGTGGAAAAAGTGCTGTCGGTCTCCAGCGAAGGCGTAGGTGTCGTTACCGCCACACTGTATACGCATGTCGACGATCCTCAGCGCGTGGTCAACGACATTCGTTCAGCCGTCGACCAAATTCCCAGCTTTCCCGAGTTGGCCGAAGAACCGGACATCCGCGAAATCATCGGACGGTTGCCCGCCATTCACTTGGCCATCGTTGGGCCCGATAGCGAAACGCCTTCGGCCCGGTGGCGCTTGCGAGAACTTGGCGAAGAGGTCCGCCGTGAGGTTCTCGACTTGCCGACGGTGTCGCTGGTTGAAATTCTGGCAGCGCCTGACTATCAGATCGATGTCGAAATCTCCGAGTCGACCCTGCGAAAATACGATCTCACGCTACGCGACGTTGCGGACTCAATTCGCCGCGAGAACATCGAGATGCCCGCCGGCAGCATCCGTTCAGAAACGACGGAATTCCTGCTCCGCGGAACGAACCGCCAGTTGGTGGGCAGCGAAATCGCGAAGTTCCCCGTCATCACACAGCCCAATGGTGTCGTGCTCAGGGTGGGCGATCTGGGGCGTGTCGTCGACGGGTTCGCCGATACCACGATGCTTTCGTATGTCGACAATCGCCCCTGCATGTCGCTGCAAATCGACCGTACGCCAGAAGAAGATCTGCTGCAAATCACCAAAGAGATTCGTGAGTTTGCCCAAGACCGGCACATGCCCGAGGGCTACGAACTGGTGATCTGGTACGACGGATCGGTCGAAGTCCACAGCCGATTGAATCTGCTGTACCGCAGTGGCGCGTTTGGGCTGACGCTCGTCTTCCTGACGCTCAGCCTGTTCTTGAACATTCGCCTGGCCTTTTGGGTGGCGCTTGGAATTCCTGTCTCGGTGATGGGCACGTGTGCCGTGCTCTATATCACCGATCAGACGTTGAATCAGCTCAGCATGTTCGCCTTTGTGATGGCGTTGGGCATCGTGGTCGATGATGCGATCGTCATTGGAGAGAACATTTTCTCGCACCGGCAACGCGGAAAGTCACGCGTTCAGGCCGCCGTCGATGGAACGGCTGAAGTGGCCCCCTCGGTCATTGCCTCGGTCATGACCACGGTCGTGGCCTTCATCCCCATGTTCTTCGTGGCCGGGCTAATGGGAAAGTTCATTTCCATCATGCCCTGGGTGATCATCTCGTTGCTGCTGTTTTCGCTGTTCGAGAGCATCTTTATTCTGCCCTGTCACTTGGGCCATACCTCGTTCAAGCCGTTTACTCAGTTTTACGAAAACCTGCGGAACCGGGTCGATGCGTTCATCGATCGCGTTGTCCATGGATTCTACACCCCGGTGCTTCGCTGGTTGCTGAATCACTCAGCGGTTGGATTCTCCGTTTCGGCGTCAGCCTTGATTTTGACCGCCGGTTTGGTTCTGGGTGGCTTCACCCCGTTCGTGTTGGCCCCGCAAGTCGATGCCGACTTGGTGTTGTGTAACATCGCGTTTCCCTCAGGCACACCTATTAAGGTAACCAACGCCGCCGCGGAGAGAATCGAGGACGGCATCCGAGAGTTGGATGCGAAATATCGTGCTCAAGGCAAGCCGATTCTGGAACACGTGTTTCGTAGTTGCGGCGGGTCGATGGTGCAAAACCCGATCCGTCCGCCAAGCTCTGGAACCAACTTCGGCTCACTGTTCGTCAAGCTGGCCTCCGCTGAACAACGCGACGGCATCACCAGTCGACAAATTCTCGCGGAGTGGCGTGAATTGGTCGGCGTCATTCCTGGTGCCGAGCGAATCCAATTTGAAAATATGCAAGTCGGCCCCGGCGGAAAGCCCATCGAGTTCAAGCTACTGGGGAACGACCAGCAAGAGTTGGCCGCCGCCGTGGAAGACGTGAAGGCAAAGTTGGCCAGCTACACCGGCGTGTACGACGTGGGCGACGGCGACGAGGTTGGCAAATGGGAATTCAATCTCAAGATTCTGCCCCGCGCGCAGGCGATGGGCATCACGCTCGAAGATCTCGCGTCTACGGTCCGCGCGTCGTACTACGGCGAGGAAGCGATGCGGCTGCAACGTGGTCGGCACGAAATCAAACTCATGGTCCGCTATCCGCAAGAAGATCGCCGCTCGCTGGCAGATTTTCAAGAGATTCGCGTTCGCGCTCCCAACGGAAGCGAAATTCCACTGACGGAACTGGCCGAACAGAGCCTGAAACGACAATCGTCTGAAATCGTGCGGATCAATCAACAAAGGGCAATCACCGTCGAGGCGAACCTGAACGAAGATATCGCCAACGCCGCCGAAATCGTGGCCGACTTGCAGACGAATTTCATGCCGACGATGTTTGAAGAACACCCTGGGCTAAGTGTTCGCTGGGAAGGACAGCAGGAACAAACTGAAGAGTCGATGACCAGCCTGATGAACGGATTCATCGTGGCGATGTTCGGCATCTTCATGCTGCTGACATTATTGTTCCGGTCGTACGCCCAACCGCTTATCATTTTGGCGGTCATTCCGTTCGGCTTGGTCGGTGCCGTGTTTGGGCACTTGGTCATGAACATGCCGCTCACAATCTTCACGCTGTTCGGGGTCGTGGCACTCTCGGGCGTCGTCGTGAACGACTCCATCGTGTTGATCGACTTCATCAACAAACACCGCGATAAGGGTGTCCCGCTGCAAGAGGCGTTGATCAACGCCGGCTGCCGGCGATTCCGCCCCGTGATGTTGACATCGATGACCACGATCGCCGGGCTGTTACCGATCTTGGTCGAACGATCGATGCAAGCTCAGTTGCTGATGCCCATGGCCACGGCAATCTCGTTCGGGCTGGCGTTCGCCACGCTGTGGGTGCTGTTGCTGGTACCGCTGATGTATCAGGCCTATGCCCGCTTCCTCGAAGTCATGGAGCCGGCCGACGAGCGGCAAAACGCCGGCGAGCATCACACCCCCGGCGATCATCTCGAAGCCGTGGCGACCACTGCGGCTCGTGACGTCGATAATAAGGAAATCGACACCGAAGATGACAGCACACCTCTGCTTCAACCTCCACATCTCTAAACACGCAGGATGCTGCCTTCAACGCAAGCGTGGCGTGTTCCTTTACAAAACGGCCTCGAACATCCATGCTGTGGCGATCGTGAGGACGTGGCTTTCCATCTGACTTCGGAAAAGGATTGAGAACGATGCAATTACTTCGCTTGATTACGCTCTTTATTGCCGTGACCCTGTTCGCATTTAGTGGAGGTTGCAACTCCGAGACGGACACCGCTCCAGATTCCACGGATCAAAGTCAGTCTGATGACGACCACGCTGATCACGACGAAGCCGATCACGACCATGATGCCGATGACCACGACGAAGCCGACCATGATCACGATGGGGATGACCACGATCATGGCGACGACGACCACGATCATGAAGACGAAGATCACGAAGAAGAAGCAGAAACTCCGGACGAATCGTAATTCGCCAAGAGCAGGGTGCCGTGCTTGCACGCACCTTCCTACTTCAATCAGCAGCAATTAGCGCGTACAACCACGCCTCGTCACCCCTGGACTAAAATCACCGCGATGCTCTCGGTTTCGTCGCCACGCGACTGCGTGGCGGGTTCGCGTAGACTGCGGGGTCGTCGATGATCCAGGGGGTTGATGGCGTGCGACCGTCATCCATGTTGAACGTGTCGAAGAACACACCGTCGAGACGCTGGATGCGGAAGTTGTAGGGATAGTGCGACGCGATGTGGTCATCGGCCGTAAGCGCATCAACGCCGGGACTGGCGTAATAGTGAGTCATCCCGTCGGGTGTGAGCGACATGCCCAGCGTCCACCAACCGGTTTGCGTGATCTCGGGACCACGGAAGTCGCCATTCTCCCGACCACGAATGATGATATAGGCTGAGTCTTCCTTCTCCGCCTGATTGTGTCCGCTGTTGAACACGAAGAAAATGCCCGGCCACGATGGTTCGGCCTTGTTTTGCATCGGGCCAAAGCGCCCTTTGCGCGTCGCGTATCGCCGTGGTCCGTAGACCGATGTGCGGAATCCGAACGAAGTCCCGGTTCGGTTTTCCCATTGATCGAACGGTGGCATGTAAACTCTCACCACGGCACTGGGTGACCACGAGACAGGATAGTTTCGGCCCCACGACGAGCCGGTCATCATGATCAGGTCGTCTTGCTCGCTCTTGCGGCTGATGCGACCGGGGATGCCAGAGTTCATCGAACGGATCAACAGCGCGCCGGTGCTGCCTGGAATGCCGCCCTCGGGCGTCGGCACACGTTTGACCATGTCGGGCTGTCCACGCAGGGCGCTTTCTTGCCACCGCCCGTTGATCGATCGCCCACCGGGAAGCCGCGTGCGCTCATCTTGTTCCTGGCTGCTCTTGGGGTTGTTGGGAATGTAATTCCAGTCGTCGCTTTCAAAGTTGTCACCAACCCCAGGTACAACCTGGCCCGTGCCGGGGATTAGCGGTGCTGCCATTGCGCAAGCGGCGCTCATCCAAATGGCCGTTCCCCAAGATGCAACGTAATACAGCTTCATGGCAGAATCGCCTCTTTGCGAAGACCGGCCGACAATGACAGCACGAGGTGATTCGTGCACCTAATGCATTTCATCGGACAAACCAGGCAAGCTCGCTTGGAGAAATTTCGCAAGTTTCCATTCGCCGCATGAAGCCCCGACTCGACCAGTCATTCGAGTAGGTCAGAGTTTGCCCTGGACTGCGCAAAACTCAAGGGTTGCGAGACGTTGGAGATGATCCGCATTTTGAACCGCGAATGGACGCAAATAGACACGAATAAAGGGAGACCATTTGCGTCTATTGGCGTTCATTCGCGGTTCCTAGTTGCTTCAGTCGAGTAGGTTAGTGCTTGCCCTGGCAAAGGTCTTGGCACGTTCGAGGGGCTTGTCAGGGCAGGCCCTGACCTACGGCTGCTGGACCAGCAAGCAGTGACATCTATTCAAGCAATCGCTGCATAATCAAGCACTACAGCTTGGCTTCGAGCGAGTCGCAGACCGTCTTCAGAACATGCACGCGGGCCGAGCGTTTGTCGTTGGCGGCGACCAAGTGCCAAGGGGCGTACGAGGTGCTGGTCCGCGCGATCATCTCACTGGCAGCCTCCTCATACTGGTCCCACTTTTTTCGGTTGCGATAATCTTCGTCGGTGATTTTGAATCGCTTGTATGGCGTGGCCTCGCGGTCCTTGAAGCGTTTCAATTGCTCGTCCTTCGAGATGTGCAGCCAAAACTTGGCCAGTAGCATGCCATGTTCGTGGAGTTGTTCCTCGAAATTGTTCAACTCAGAATACGCACGCCGCCACTCAGGCTCACTCGCAAAGCCTTCAACCCGTTCGACAAGCACGCGCCCGTACCAACTGCGATCGAAAATCACGATATGTCCTGGCCTTGGAACGTGTCGCCAGAAACGCCACAAGTAATGATGGGCCAGCTCTTCCTCGGTTGGTTTACCGATCGAAATGACTCGATAGACATGGGCATTCATGGCCGCCGTCATCCGACGAATTGTGCCCCCTTTGCCGGCCGCATCCCAACCCTCGAACGCCAACACGGTCGATAGCCCACGATGATGTGCTTCACGCATCAGGCCATTGAGTCTTGCCTGTTCTTGATCGAGTTGCTTTTCATAGTCGGGCTTTGAGATCTTACGCGATAAATCAACCCGATCGAAAACCGTCAACGTGTCGACATGCACGGTCGCCTCATCTTCTGCTTCGGCTGATATTCCGTCCGCACTTTCCTCTTGCTCGAGATAATCAACGCGGCGCCGCATGGCCTCCAACAGCTTTTCACTCACCGCAACGTCGCGATACCGCCAGTCGCTGCTCTCGACGATGTGCCACGGAGCGGCCGCCGTGCTTGTTTTGCGAATGAACGTCTCAACGATGCCCAACGCCTGTTCAAACTTCTTGTAGATCTCCCAATCCTCGGGCTGCACACGCCATTGGTGGTCGGGATGCTGTTCGGCAGCTTCGAGCCGATCATGAAGGTCTTCTCTGGAAACGTGCAGCCAGAACTTAATGACGACCGCGCCGTCGGCCGCCAATGCCTGCTCAAAACGGCGTGAGTGACCAACTTGGCGTAGAAAATCAGCTTCACTCAACTTGTCACTCAGCCGATCGACCATCGCCCGCAAGCTCCATGCTCCGGCGTAAATTCCAATGCGTCCCCGCGCGGGTAACACTTTCCAATACCGCCAAAATCGCGGCCGTCGCTTGTCGTCTTCGTTGGGCGGCGCGAAGGCGTTGGTTTCCAAATATCGCGGGTCAAGCCAGGCATTCAGCCGGCTCATCATGTCATCACATCCAGGGCGGTCGTCGCCGGCGATGACGATGATCACGGGAACCTTCGCCCTGCGCAGGCAATCCTGCATCTCGACCAATCCCGTGCGAAGGTCAATCTCAAGCTTCTCGAACTTCGACTTGGAAAGCTTGTTACCAATCTCAACGGATTTGAACATGGGGGAGCATTCTCGAAACGGCTTTTATTGCTACGCCAAAAGAGGCATTCTTCGACCGATGACACTGTAATAGAACCTGATACGAATTCGCGGCATTATAGCCGGCAATTGCCGCTTGCTAAGGCGTGCGGCAAATAAGAACGCACCAATCACAACCCGACGCGTAAGCGAGGGAACGCAGTGTATTGCCAGTTGGTCCCTCGCTCACGCGTCCCCTTGGTATATTCTCATTCGCCGCTCGCCTTAGTGGCCCACCCCCCGACGCTCGATGGCAATGTGCCTGCCGACGATGAATGAACGACCGATGAGCAATCGCTTGTGGACTTGAAAAGCCACCCCGATAGAATCGAATCGGTCTGTCGAATGAAATCACAAACGGAGTTGCCCAAGACAATGAACGAAGCACAACGGACGATCGTTATTGTTGGTGGGGTCGCGGGCGGTGCGTCGGCCGCGACACGAGCGCGACGCATGAACGAACATGCCAAAATCATCCTATTGGAAAAGGACGAGCATGTTTCCTTTGCCAACTGCGGCTTGCCCTACTATATCGGCGACGAAATTACCGATCGATCGAAACTCTTGGTCGCCACGGCCGAGTTTCTCGCAAAGCGGTTCCACATCGATGTCCGCACCCGGCACGAGGCGATGCGCATCGATCGCGAGCGAAAATCGCTGGAAATCTTCGACCACGAGTCCAATCGCACCTACGAACAGACCTACGACAAGCTCGTTCTGTCACCCGGCGCGTCGCCTCTCGTGATACCCATCGACGGTGTGGATGCCCCAAACGTGTTCACGCTGCGCAACGTGGCCGACACCGACCGCATCCGCGGGGTGGTCGATTCAGGCAAAGCCTCGCGCGTTTGCGTGGTCGGGGCGGGCTTTATTGGCTTGGAAATGGTCGAGCAACTGGCGCGTCGCGGTCTAAAGGTCGCGCTGGCCGAGTTACAGCCTCAAGTGCTTCCACCTTTCGACGCGGAAATGGTGCAACCGATTGTCAACCAACTGCGAGATCACCATGTCGAGCTATTCTTGGGTGATGGCATCAGCAGCATCACGACCGACCGCCACGGTGTGGCCACGGGGGTCACACTTAGCAGCGGGACCACCATCGAAGCTGATCTTGTCTTGTTAGGGCTGGGCGTTCGTCCCAACACGCGCTTGGCCAGCGAGGCACAGCTTGATCTCGGATCCAGCGGTGGAATTGCAACGAACGACTATATGCAGACCAACGACCCCGACATCTACGCCGTGGGAGATGCGGCCGAATATTGTTTCGGACCAACCCAAGAACGCAAACGGGTGGCGCTGGCAGGGCCCGCCAACCGCTCAGGACGACTGGCAGGGCAGCACGCCGCGACCGACAGAAGCGATGCAATGGCCCCGGTGCTGGGAACCGCCATCGTGCGCGTGTTCGATCAAACCGTTGCCATGACCGGCTTGACGATCAAAGCGGCTCAGGCCGCTGGTGTTGCTGCCGAGAGCGTGACGATTGTCGCTGCCAATCATGCGGGCTACTACCCAGGGGCTGCCCCACTCAGGCTAAAGCTGGTGTTCGATCCGAGCAACGGAAAAGTGCTGGGGGCCCAAGCGGTCGGTCGTGAAGGGGTCGATAAACGCATTGATGTGATTGCCACGGCGATGGCACTGGGGGCAACCGTGCGAGATCTCGCCGGGCTCGATTTGGCCTATGCGCCGCCATTTGGTGCGGCGAAAGACCCCGTTCATCTGGCGGCCTTCGTCGCGTGCAACCATCTCGACGACATCTCCAAGGTGATTCCGGCAGACGCCGACATCGATGGGTACCAAGTTCTCGATGTGCGAACTGCCCCGGAAGTTGAACGCAGCAAGTTGGCAGGCGCAAAGAGTGTCGTACACATCCCGCTAGATGATCTTCGCCAGCGGATCGACGAACTCAACCCGAAAGCCACTACCGTGGTGTCGTGCGGGGTGGGGTTACGGGCCCACAATGCGGCTCGTATCCTCCGTCAGCACGGGTTCAGGCACGTGGATGTGCTTTCCGGCGGTGCTACGGTTCGCAACGATGCCATGGCAGCCAAGAGCCAAAGCTAACCGCCTCATGGGTCCTCTTGCATGTCTACCCGCCCCCCAAAGGGCAGGCAGCCGGGTGAGCCATCCCTGGCTGTGGACATCGGGGCATTCTGTGGTCGTGGTCGGTGTTCGCCGCAGGCAGCACCAAGTGGGCTATTGGTTCAACCCGGCGGCCATCGACAGCCGTCGCCCACTCTTTGAAACTGCTGCCGCTGAGAGAAATACCCTCATCGAGTGCAGGATTTTGGTTACAACTGCTGAGCTGAGCCACAAAAAGATTCCGTAGTAAGTTTGACGACGGCTAGTTGGGCTGGTTCAATTGGTGATTCAGTCATATCCACCGCGTTTTGTTCGTGGTCGATCACGGCTTTCCCTTGGCTCAATTTCCATATTGCCAAACAACTACCCCCTAAACAAATGCGGAGGCTATCTCGATGAAGCGTCACTTGAATACGTGGCTACGGTGGACAACGTGCATGCTGGTTTTGGCATGCGTCTCTACTGCCCGAGCCGACGACACGGTCGATCCGGTCGGAACGTGGAAAGCAGACATTTCGATGGAAGGCGGCGTCGACCTGGAAGCAATCGTCACGATTTCCCGAGATGATGACGGGAACCTGACCGGTGCGTTTGAGTTGGTCGATCTTGGCGAAGGCGAGATTAAGGATGTCAAAGTAGAAGGTGACCAACTCACGATTAACGTCGCGGTCGATTTTGGTGGCCAAGATCTGACGGTCGAGCTTGTCGGTACCATCGAGGGCGACGACTACGAAGGAACCGTAACCTACGACGTCAGTGGCGAGGGGGGCGAACTGGAGTTCACAGCCAAACGACAACAGGCCCTGTCGTTGGCCGGTACGTGGAAACTAGAAATTGATGCCACGAGCGTAGGCGGTGAAATCTACGAGCCGACGATTGTGTTTGTCGATGGCACCGATGGCACAACCGGAACGCTCACCTTTGACGACGGTCAAGAGGCCGAAGTTACCGAGATCGCGATTGATGGGAACAAAGCCCACTTCGAAGCAGCGCTCGATTTCGGCGGCACCGAACTGGCCATTAAGTACGACAGCGAGTTGGAAGAAGACAAGATGGCCGGCACGTTGGTCTTCGACCTGGGTGGCGAAGAAGGGGAACTTGAATTCACCGGCGAACGCC
>CAZNXE010000036.1:19026-28557 GCA_964576465.1 uncultured Planctomycetaceae bacterium | reverse complement strand
GTATTCAGCCATTTCACAGCGAGCTTCGCCCGACATCACGTAAAAGTGAGGTCGCCAGCGATGCGTGGAATCGTCTTGATCGGTGTCATCCTCAGCCTCATTCTGTGGGCAGCCTCGACAGTTGAGTTGCCCGCCGACGCGTCGGTGACATCAGTCGCACACCAGCAAGAGACACAGTGGAGGCGGACGGCCCTTGGTTGGCTTCCGCGTGAAATGTGGGAACGCGAGTCGCCCCAATACGAAGCGAGCCTTGACCCAGTGACGCTGGCGGTCTTTGAATCGATTTTCGCCGTGTTTGCCATGATGGTTTTCACTCAGAATCGCCCCGAAGCGGTCTAACATTCGGCATGCGCTGGGCCAGTTCATCTGGGGTTGCGGACGATTGGCATGACACCTTTCGCCTTGGCGATTGAGCATGCTGGCATTGGCACGACGGCCACTAAACATTGCATAGAAATGCTCTTGGTCGCGGTCGAGCCAGAATTCTTCCGGTTTCCTCAGTTTTTCTGCACGAATCGCAGCCCCAATGGTCACTATCACCTGTAGAGTCATTTTCTCTAACTACGGTGACTGCGATGCGACTGACACTGCGTACGCTGCTGGCACACATGGATGGCGTCCTCGAGCCGGCGGACTCCGAGAAAATCGAAGAGAAGATCCAGGAGAGTGAGTTCGCCTCGGGGATCGTCAATCGTGTTCGTGATGTGGTGCGGCAGTTGCGGCTGGGGGCACCTAGGTTGCGCGGGAAAGGAATGGGGCTCGACCCCAACACGGTCGCCGAGTATCTGGATAACACATTGCCCACGGAGCAAGTGCCCGACTTCGAGAAGGTCTGTCTGGAATCGGACAAACACCTCGCCGAAGTCGCCGCCTGCCATCAAGTCCTCACGCTGGTGCTTGGCGAGCCTGCCGAGGTAACGCCCGATTCTCGCGAGCGGATGTACGCTCTGATTCACCAGGATAAAGAACCCGAGCCCGAAGCGGTCGAGGAAATTTCCGGCAACGGCTCACCGGCGGCTGTTGAAGAACCTGTGCATGTCGAGGATCGCCCAAAACCTCATCGGCAGAAGCGTCACGTTCCCGACTATCTGCGCGAGCCCAGCGGACGCCGAATGTGGCCGGTCGCGGCGGCACTGTTGCTGCTCACCATGCTGGTCTGCGTGGCGGTATTGGCCGTTGGACCACAGAATCTCATTGCTCTCTTGCGGGGAGAGGCGTCGCCAGAAGTTGTGTCGGTGAACGAACCGGCTTCGCCCGTCAAGCTGCCAACAGTCGGCGAGCCAGAAAATGGCGCGGAGAATGTCGCACCCGTGGTCGACATCGAACCAGAGCCAGCGACCGACGAACCGGTCGAAGAGGAAACCGAGCCGGCGCCGCTTGAAGATGAAACGACTGCCGAGCCTCCCGTTCCAGAAGCCATGCCTGAGGTGTCACCTCCCGACACCGAAACCTCAACGGAAGCGGAGCTTCCACTCACCGACGACGAGCAGCCCGAAATGTCGGAACCACCCGTGGCTGGGGTTGATGAAAAGCCTGTCGAACCGGCACAGCCGGCGACCGACACCGCGTCGGTGGTTGATGCGGAGAGAACCGGGACCAAGAAATCATCGCAGTTGGCCCGATTTGTTTCCGACCGCACGGTGTTGCTGAAATTCGATGTTGAATCATCGACCTGGGTGCGGCTGCCGTCACGTTCGGCCATCGGGCCGGGCGACCAACTGCTGGCCATGCCGGCCTTCGACGCCACACTGACGTTGGGGTCGGGCATCAATCTCGATCTGATGGGCGGCACGCTCGTTGAGTTCGGCCCATCGGATGCCAACGACACGCCACAACTCATGATTCACTACGGTCGTGTCGTGCTGATGACGTCCGGCGGTGCCCCGGCGGACATTCATATCATTGCCGATGGACAACAGGGTTGGCTTGGCCTCACAGGACAAGACTCGATCGCCGCCTTTGAATCCGTACGTTTGCCGTCGCCCGAATCCGATCCGGAAGCCGATTTCGCACCGCTCGCCGTGCGGCTATTCGTGGGACGGGGGGATGTCACATGGCGCACCTCACAAGATGCCCAGCCGCGGGCATTCACCGCACCGTTCCAATACACCTTGGGCAATGACGATGGAATCGGAGACCAGCCACCACCGGAGTGGATGGTTGAAGACACGACGCCGTTGATCGAACAACGTGCCGCGGAGTTCATCGAACAGGAGTTGGCGGAAGATCGCGAGATCTCACTACGGGCGATCTTGAAAGAACTGGCCGAGCATCGACGTAGCGAGGTGAAAGCTCTGGCCGCACGATGCCTTACACACATGGAGATCTACGATCCCGTGATCAATGCGTTGGACAATCCTCTGCAGTATGCCGCGTGGCCGGCGCTCGCCACCGAACTTTCCCTTGCGATTGCCCGCAGTCCACAAGAGGCTGCCGCCATACGTGAAGCATTCGAGAGGGAACGTGGGGACGAGGGCACGAAGCTCTATCGTCTGCTCCGGGGCTATTCAACACAACAATTGCGTGATGGGGCCGCGGAAGAACTCGTAGCAGGCTTGGACAACGAGGCGGTCGATATACGCGTGCTCAGTTTCTGGAATCTCCACAAGATCACTGGCGAGATGAACGCCTACCGAGCCGACCACACCGCCGCCCGGCGAAAACCCAAGGTGCAGAAATGGCGCGAGCAGCTTGAAGCAGGTAAAATCGTCTCCTGGGACGAAGACAACGACGACGAAGGCCAAGCAGACGAGTCGGATTAGTAGCAAACGCATCCCGTTGATCGCCGCTCCAACGCTTCACTTGTTTCGACCCCGTACGGTGCTAGACTCGGTTCTTTCGTAATCTGATCGATCGTGGCAACGTGCGTGTGGTTCGGCGCTGATGATGAGTTCGAAGGAACAACAAAGCGGAGATCGGGTTGTTCCGGATTCGGTGATTCCCGCAGGCGATTTGCCGCCGCTACACTATCGCGATCTTCCTGAAACGGTTCCGCTGCGAAGAATGATCGGCCCGAGCATCATGCTCGCTGGTCTCGCATTGGGCAGCGGCGAGTTTATTCTGTGGCCCTATATCACGTACCACAGCGGGTTCGTGTTCTTTTGGGCATGTCTACTGGGGGTCACTACCCAGTATTTCATGAACATGGAAATCACCCGTTGGACGTTGGCCACCGGTGAGAGCGCGATCACGGGCTTTTGCCGCATCAGCCGCCGCTGGGGCCCGGTGTTTCTGGCACTGAACATCATCCCATGGATGATTCCCGCGTGGTCCAAAGGCGCGGCGCAGCTCATGAGCTGGTTGTTTTGGCCCGATCTGGCTGGAACTTCCGAGAGTCCATACGTCACGGAGCTTTCAATCCTGGGGCTCATTCTCTGTGGCTTGATTCTGACCGCCGGACCAGTCATCTACGAAACGGTCGAGAGAATTCAGTTATTCCTGGTATCGGTCGTCCTGTTGTCGGTCGTCGTGTTAGCCTTATGGTTGGTCCGGGGCGACGCGGTTCAGGCGATGCTCGTGGGTTCCACGAACATTGGCGGGCTTCCCCCGATGGATCCTGAAGTGGTGACGTGGACGTTTCTGCTCGGTGCGTTGGCGTTTGCTGGCGCCGGCGGAACGCTCAACCTCGGACAAAGCAACTATATCAAGGACAAGGGCTACGGCATGGGGCGGCACATCGGCCGTATCACCAGTCCCATCACCGGGCAAGAAGAGGCCGTGGCCGAGATTGGATATCACTTCCCGACCGATGAAGCGAACCTGCGGCGGTGGTCTCAGTGGTGGAAAGCCGCAAGTATTGAACACTTTTTGAGCTTCTACTTGACCTGCCTTGTGTGCCTGGTGCTGCTAACGCTAATCGCCTACAGCATTTTCTACACGGCCGATGGATCGTTGTCGGACGATGCCCACCACTACAAGAGCGACATTTCCTTTGTGTGGGGCGAGGCCGTGGCGATTGAAAACCTGCTGGGCCACGGGTTCAAGCTGCTGTTCTTGGTGATGGGGGTGGCAATTCTGCTGACCACCGAGTTCGGTGTGCTCGATGCCACGTCGCGAATCTCGACCGACATCGTCAAAGTCAATTGGCTCAAAGACAGTGAACTATTCAGCGAGAGCCGCCTGTACTACCTCTTTCTCTGGGGGACCATCGGGCTGGGAATAGCCATTCTCATGGTGGGCGATCAACGGGCGGGGGCGTTCGTGCTTTTTAAGCTAACCGCGGCCCTCAACGGTGGGGTGATGTTTCTGTATTGCGCGTTGTTGTTGTACATGAACCGGATGCGGCTCCCCGAGGCGATTCGCATCAACGGATGGCGTTGTGCGATCCTTGCTTGGGCCGTGTGCTTCTTTGGCTTGTTCGCCGTTTGGGCCGTTTACGATAAGCTGGTTCCTGATTGAAGGCAGCCTTTTCGGAGGCAACTCGTTTTCTCATAAGCAGTTGGGGGCGACAGGGTGGGCCACTTTCGGCGGAAAGCAAAAAGAGTAGACTAAGCGTGCTCTTCACAACGTTCAGTGTTTCTTTCTTGGGCAGTGGAGAGCGGAGTTTCTTATCGTGACAGTTCGTTGTCAGATTATTTGTGGAGTCTAGGTGGAGACGAATCGCTTTCGCTTGGTGCAGGTCGGTCGGTAACCGTCCCGGCACGATTGTCGCTGATGCGTGGCACGTTGTGCGGTTTGTTCAGCAGCAAGATGCTCGCTAGAATGGCTAGTTCGGTCATGGTCCACCAACGGAAGCAAAAGCCACACCTGGAGTTAGAACGTGTTTTAAAATACCATTCCGCCGTCGGACGGCTAAAATCATCTCATCGCTGCGTTGTGCTGCATCGATGAATCTCCTGGATTCGCCTGCTTCGCACGCCTTGCGACGAGATGATTCGCTCGTCCTTGGGGCTGAAATCGCATTTCAAAACACGTTCTTAGACGAAGGAGCTTTCGGTGCAGATCCGAATTTCGGCCCGACATGGCCATCTGGGAGAGGCCGCACAGGCCAAGGTTGAAGCGAAGGTTGAGAAACTCGTAAAGCTATTTGACCGCTTGACCGAAATCGCGGTGACCGTCGACTTGGAGCACGAAGACGAAGTGGGGGTCGACCTCCGCGTCTCGGCTGAGCACAAGCATGACTTTGTCGCCACGACACGTGCCGAAGACTTGATGAAGGCGCTCGATCTGGCGATGCCGAAAATCGAACAACAACTTCGCAAGTACAAGAGCAAGGTGCAGAATCACCATCGAAAAGCCCCACCGCGAGAGCAAGACACGCCAGAATCTCCGGAGTAGAATGCAGTTTACGGAGCAGAAGACGGGGCCCTGAAGAGTTGATCGCCAGTCTCAGGATTACGAACCGAACGCTTCACGGCGAATTCGCCTCTTGGCAGCTTGCGGTCGTATCCCATTATAAAAACATATCTGTTTAATCGAAAAGGAGAGGGTACATGAAGTTCGCCGACTTCGTGTGCCGCGAATCAATCAACGCCGACCTTCAGGCAGATGATAAGGAAGGCGCCATTCGCGCGATGACACGATCCTTGCTCGAACAAGGGCAGATCGTCGAAGAAGAACTCGATAGCATTGTGAAGGCAGTCCTCAAGCGTGAAGAACTTGGGAGCACCGGGATTGGTCGTGGTGTTGCGGTTCCTCACACCAAGCATCCAAGCGTCGAACGGTTGATGGGGACCGTCGCCGTGAGTGCCGAGGGTGTCGATTTCGCCAGCCTAGATGGCGACAAAGTCCGGCTTTTCTTCTTGTTGATATCGCCTCCGGACCGACCGGGCGATCATCTCCGCGCGCTGGAGAATATTTCGCGGCAACTGCGTAACGACACATTTTGCAGGTTTCTCAAGCAAGCGAAGACCAGCGAAGAAATCATCCAGCTTCTCGACGAAGCGGATAGCAATCAGTTCAGTGGATAGGGTAATTCAGTTGAGAGGACCGTTGGGCGACGATCAACAAGGGCTCGAGAACGATGCCCCGAAGGATCGGCTGAACGTGCCGTTGGCCGAACTGTCAACGAGTGCTCGGTAGACTGGACCTTCGTTGCGTTAGGCAGCGCCCATGGACGCGATTGGTTCACGGTGTGCAAGGAATTTTGACAACATGTGATTTCTCGGTCGCTTGGAGGTGGCAAACAATTAAGCGATGCGTGATTCCAAGCTGGTTGTGAAAGTCGTTGTCACCTATCCGCAAGGTTTGCACGCGCGGCCCGCGCAATTGTTCACGCAGCTTGCACAGCAATTCAAGGCAGAGATCGAGGTCGTAAAAGAGCATATCACTGCCGATGCAAAGAGCATCATGCATATGTTATCGTTGGGCGCTGCCCAAAATGCCGAGTTAACGATTCGCGCCAAGGGTGAGGACGCGCAACAAGCACTCGAGACTTTGGCCGCGTTCGTAAAAGACGATTTTGGAATCAAAAACGATGAGGAGTAGGTAGCCGACCGCTGCGTTGTTGGTGCATTCACCAGGGCGACTGCGTGCAAACGCACGGCTGTCGCTCGAAGAAAACAACGACGTGAAACGAAGCGCGGCCTCGCCAAGATAGGGCGAATGGCTGGACGGATTCGCGTCGAGCCGAATGCGCACTTCGTGTGAGCGCTCACGCGGCACCTGCTGAAATACCGCCATGCACCGACTCCAAGGAATCGCCGTCTCGCCGGGAGTAGCCATTGGCGAAGCGATGGTCATGGACCACGAGGGATTTCGCATCCCGCGCCGCTTCGTCAAGCGCGATGCCGTCGATGTCGAATTGGAGCGGTTGGAACAGGCCATCAAGGCATCTGCTCGAGAAATCGAGCGCAACCGCGATACCGTGGCTCAAGAATTGGGCGATGATTACGCCGCCATTTTTTCAGCCCACCTGCAAATGCTTCACGACCACCGCTTGCATGGCGAGTTGGTCGAGATGATCAGCGATCGGCATTACTCGCCAGAATACGCGGTCAGTCGTGTCATGCGACGCTACGCTAAGGTCTTTCAGGGCCTGGAGGATAGCTACCTTTCGGAGCGCGTGAACGACATTCTGGATATCGAGCGGCGACTACTGCGAAACCTTCTCGGTCTTCGACGCGAAGAACTAGACGACGTCCGTTCGCCCGTCTTGGTGCTGGCTCATAACCTGACTCCCAGCGAAACGGCCAATCTCGACCGGCAGTTCGTTCAAGGTTTCGTTACCGAGGAAGGTGGACCTGGTAGCCACACGGCCATTGTAGCCGGCGCGCTGGAGATTCCGGCAGTTGTGGGAACGGGCCCCTTTCTTACGGATGTCTCCGGAGGCGACTTAGTCATTATCGACCGGGACCAGCGTCTTGTGATTCTCCATCCCGACGAAGATACCATCGCCCGCTATCGCCACGAGGCCGAGGAACAACGCGACCGGTCTGCTCGACTCGAAACGCTGCGTGATTTGCCCGCGGAAACGTCTGATGGCACAAGAATTCAGTTGATGGGCAACATCGAGTTCCCCCACGAGGTGCAGCATTGCGTGGAGCGCGGCAGCGACGGAGTTGGGCTATACCGCACCGAATTCTTGTACTTGGGCACCGATGTCGAACCGACCGAGGAAGTGCATTACGAGGCCTACGCCAGCGTGGTGGAAGCCATGGCGGGCAAACCAGTTGTGATTCGTACCCTCGACCTGGGGGCGGATAAAATTGTCGGCAATATGGGGACTGGCGACCAACAATCGAATCCGGCACTGGGTTTACGGAGCATCCGGCTATCTTTGCGCAATTTACCTCTATTCCGCACCCAGCTAAGGGCTATTCTTCGGGCCAGCGTGCTGGGCGACGTGAGGGTGATGTTTCCGCTCGTTTCCACCCTGCTGGAATTGCGTCAGTCCAAGATGGTTTTGGCCGACGTAATGGAAGACCTCGAAGAGCGTAACGTGCCATTTAACCGAGACTTAAGTGTCGGCATGATGGTCGAAGTACCCTCGGCTGTTATCATGATCGAGCCGTTTGTCAGTGAAATGGACTTTATGAGCATCGGCACCAACGATCTAATTCAATACACCTTGGCGGTCGATCGTGGCAACAAGGACGTGGCGAGTCTGTATAATGCCAGCGATCCGGCCGTGCTGCGGTTGATCAAAATGGCGGTTCGCGCGGCCGACGACGGCAATGTCCCGGTCAACGTGTGTGGCCAAATGAGTGGAAGTCCAACGTACACGATGCTGCTGTTGGGGCTGGGGCTCCGACAGCTAAGCGTTCGCCCAAGTGCGATACCCGAAATCAAGAAAGTATGTCGCAGCGTAACGATTCCGCATTGCGAGGCGGTCGCCAAGCATGCCATGTCGCTCGAAAATGCACGCGACGTAAAAAACTACCTGAAGGAGGAGCTAAAGAAGCTGCTTCCCGACTTTGTTGGTTAGCAGGGTGTGCTGTTCGAGAACACACCAAGTGGTTTTGGTGCTGAATTGCGCCAGAACGACTGATTGCGGAACCGCATCGCCAATGTGGGCATGCGGCCGCTTCCAAAATCACAGCGTACCTCTCCGCAACGGCAGTGGGGAGGACAAAGGAACCGATGGTTCGACACCGAGTTCGTATTCGTTTCCGAAAAGAGGGTGATCTGCGGCTAATTAGCCACCGGGATCTGATGCGCACCTTCGAGCGCCTTTTTCGTCGGGCTCAATTGCCCCTGGCGCAAACCGAAGGAATGCATCCCCGCGCACGCCTCCGTTTCCCTTCAGCACTAGGGCTGGGGATCGTGGGGATCGACGAGGTTCTGGAGACTGAGTTGACCGAGGCACCCGATACGGACGAACTGTTGGCGTCGTTGCGGAACCATGCACCGTCAGGATTGGTGATTCAACACATTGATGTCGTGCCGCCTAAGACAGCGAAGGCGGCCCTAGGACAGGCGACTTACGAGTTGTTGATTCCAACCGATCGCCGCGCCGAGGTAACACGTCGTGCATCGGAGTTGATGTCCAGCTCCGAATGCATCATCGAGCAACCGACCAACGGGCGTACCGTCGATGTTAGGGCGACGTTGGACCTGCTCGAGATGGACGACGACGTGCTGCGAATCGGGCTGCGTGCGACGGCAGCGGGTGGTGTATCGCCACGCAACGTGCTGACATCGCTAGGCATTAACGATCTACCGGAACAAGGGAGCGTAATGACGCGAACATGCGTCGAACTGCGATGATGACCTCCCCTTCCAGTAAGATCCGTGCCAAGTGGTCCGATGGACGACGGCGAACTCCTGCGCTATGCCGAAAGAGAAAGAAGAAGAATGAAGCAGGAGATGTTGATCAATGTCTCGCAACCGGAAGAGTGCCGAATTGCCATCGTTGAAGATGGCATCTTGGAAGAACTCTACGTGGAGCGAAGCAGCCAGGACAACTACGTAGGCAACATTTACAAAGGACGCGTCGTCAACCTGGAGCCCAGCATCCAGGCGGCCTTCGTCGATTTTGGTGTTGGCCGTAACGGCTTCTTGCACATCAGTGATGTGGAGCCTCAATACTATCGCCAAGGGGGATACGATCCCGATCAGACCATCGACAATGGTCGTGGCGGTCGCCGCGTC
>CAZNXE010000036.1:0-18971 GCA_964576465.1 uncultured Planctomycetaceae bacterium | reverse complement strand
CACCGCGGGGACGGCAACGGCGATGAAAGTAAGGCAGACGAGGGCAAGGAGGGTGATGGCAAGGGGAATGGAGGCAACCGCGCCCGTCGCGGGCGGCATCAACGCCCTGGGGCGCGTCCCCGCGTGAAGCCTCCGATTCAAGATATCCTTCGTCGTGGCGACGAAGTGTTGGTGCAAGTCATCAAGGAGGGAATCGGCACCAAGGGGCCGACGCTCTCCACGTACATCAGCATTCCCGGAAGATATCTGGTGTTGATGCCCGCACTGGGTCGCGTCGGTATTTCACGGAAGATCGAAGACGATGATGCCCGGCGACACCTACGAGAAGTCATGCTCGAACTGAACCCACCCAAGGGGTTGGGGTTCATTGTCCGTACCGCCGGTGTCGACCGCACCAAGAAAGAGCTATCGCGCGACTTGGCCTATCTTGTACGGCTGTGGAAAGTGATTGTGCGCCGCATTCGTAAGTGTCCGGCTCCGGTCGACATTTACGAAGAAAGCGACATGATCATCCGCACCATACG
Source organism: uncultured Planctomycetaceae bacterium (assembly GCA_964576465.1). Lineage (GTDB taxonomy): Bacteria > Planctomycetota > Planctomycetia > Pirellulales > JAEUIK01 > CAZNXE01. The sequence goes on along the minus strand of CAZNXE010000036.1, from coordinate 18,447 downwards.
CGACATTTTTACCAGCGATGTCGACGCGATTTACATCGACGAGCCTAAGGCGTATGAACGGGCGAAAGAGTTCTTGCAGATCGTCATGCCACGCTATGTGAACCGGCTGCAACAATACGAAGGCCGAGAACCGCTGTTTCACAAGTACAATCTCGACGACGAGATTGCACAGATTCACCGCCGCGACGTCCCCTTGCCCAAGGGGGGTTCGATCGTGATCGATCAAACCGAAGCGTTGGTGGCGATCGACGTGAATAGCGGAACGTATCGCGCCGACAATTCTGCCGAGGAAACGGCCTATCAAGTGAATCTCCATGCCGCAAGCGAAATCGCTCGGCAGTTGCGGCTTCGCGATTTGGGCGGCGTTGTCGTCAATGACTTTATTGACATGCGAAAAGAGAAACACCGCCGCGGGGTCGAGCGAGCACTCCGCGATTCCGTGCGACGCGATCGGGCACGGACGAAGATCCTCCGCACGAGCCCGTTCGGACTGATTGAAATGACGCGACAACGTATTCGACCCAGCATCAAGCGAAGTGTCTTTAGCGACTGTCCTGGCTGTCATGGAACGGGGGTTGTGAAGACCTCCGAAAGCATGGCAATCGAGGTTGTGCGGGTGCTGATGTTGGCCTCCCAGCGAGAGGACATCAAGCGCATCGAGATCACCGTCGTCGACGAAGTGGCCTCATACCTGAATAACAAGAAACGTCGTGAACTGGCCAGCCTGGAGGATGAGGGCGACATCACGGTGCAAATCTTCGGCCGCAAGGGCGTTTCACCAGAATTCTTGGAGATCCTCTGTCACGATGTTGACGGCCGGGATGTGAAATTTCCATGATCCACGGCCTCGACGCGAGGCCAATCGGTCGCTAAATTAAGAGGTTTGCGGATATTTGAACGCTGCCGGCGAAACAGACGGGAATTCTAAAGAATTCATCGCCCCAAGGCCGTCGGTAGTTGGCCATACGATAGACGACAAGTAGGTGCTGTGATGTACGCGATCATTCAAGACGGCGGACGACAATTCAAGGTCGAAGAGGGCCAGGAGTTGGACATCGACTACCGTGACGCATCGGCCGGAGATTCGGTCACTTTCGATACCGTCTTGGCGGCTGGCGAAGGCCAGGGCCTCAAGATCGGTCGCCCGACACTCGATGGGGCCACGGTCACCGCCGAGGTGATCACCACGACGCAGGGAAAGAAGCTCGTGGTGCAAAAACTGCGAAAACGGAAGAACTCTCGTCGAAAGACTGGCCATCGACAATTGTACACGCGCGTACGCATCGGCAAAATCGAAGCCTAAGACGCGCTGCTTGCTAGCAAGTACATCCAAATTGTTACCATCAACGGTCGCCCACCAACTTGAAGGTGAGCGGCCGTTTTTTCGTTCGTAACGCCCTAAGGCGAGCTGCGAATGAGAATATACCGACGCGTGAGCGAGGGAACGCAGTGTATTACCGGCTGGTCCCTCGCTCACGCGTCGGGTTGTGATTGGTACGTGTTCTTATCTGCCGCACGCCTAGAGTCCAAGACAAACACATCGAGCCACCACACGGCGAGGGGAGATTTCCATGAAGCGGATCTTTCGTTGGATCTGGAATCACGGCATCGTTTCAACGTTCCTGGCCGGCCTTTTCGTGATTCTGCCGATCGCCATCACGGTCGGAATCATGAGTTGGGTCGGCGGAATGGTCGAGCAGTTCGTTGGACCCAACAGCGTGGTCGGTCGTGCGTTGCATTTTCTTGGCATGAGGCTACTCGACAACGAAGCCGTGGCGTCGTTCATCGGCTGGGTGCTCGTCCTCGCCGCCATCTGGTTCATCGGGCTGGTCGTGAAGAGCAGCGCCAAGAATCGCGTCGAATTCCTGCTGCATACAATCGTGGAAAAAATCCCCTTTCTGCGAACGGTGTACAAGCCCGTAGCGCAGGTGGTCGACATGATGGCTGGAAAGGACGAAACCGACATGAAGGGCATGTCGGTCGTCTACTGCGAATTCGGTCAACAAAGCGGAGGCGGGTTCCTGGGTCTGCTGACGAGTACAGACATCTACCGCTTTGGCGGGCAAGACTGCCAAGTGGTTTACATTCCTACTTCACCCGTACCGATGTCCGGGGGAATTGTCTTTGTGCCCCAGAGTGCCGTGCGCGTGGTCGACATGCAGGTCGATGATCTGATGCAGATCTATTTTTCGCTCGGGGTGATGTGCTCCAAAGTTGTTCCGTCGCAATACGTGATGGCGAGCGAAGGCTAGCGTTTTTGAGCCTTCGAAAAACGCGCTGTGAGAATCACGTAAATCTCTGATGAGAAACGCGTTAACAACCCCGGTGTGCAGCTTCAAAGATCGTGGCAAGGGACCAGAATTCGGCGATTGTATCCTTCGGAACACGTGATTCACCGGGGAAGAATAGGAGTGCTTGACGGCGCGATCGACCGTCTGCTACCACATAGATGCTAGCAAATTGAGAAGATCGATTTCTTTTGGCCATAACGACTTAGGTGTTTTTCTCAATTTCTGATTGACGGACTCTCTAAAAGCTGTAAGATCGTCCCCCACGCCTGTATATTGTGGTCACAAGGGCATCGACCACTATATATTGGTGGTAAGGCCCCGTTTGGACGGTTCTACCTTCGTTGCTCGTTCGATTGTGGCCCCACAGCGTAATGCATCAATGATCCGAGCCGGTTGCAGCCGATGAACGGACATAGATGATATACTAATGTATACTATATTTGGCATGATGCCCTTTTCGTACCCGTGAGTACAGGGAGGTCCACTGATGGCGGATACTGGAGTTGGTCTCGTTCAGGAACAGACGCACGTGTCTGGTGAAACAACCAAACAAACGAACGGTCAACGGTTTAGCCGTGGCTTGGATCACGAAGCGACGTTTTGCCCTACTGACGTCGCGGATCCGTTCGACACCGTGACCTGGGACAAGCGGAGCGCCGCGATCAAGGGCGACGCAGGCGAAGTGCTCTTCGAGCAGAACGACTGCGAGGTGCCTACCTTCTGGAGCCAACTGGCGACCAATGTCGTCGTCAGCAAGTATTTCTACGGCGAGGTCGGTACCAAAGAGCGTGAAACGAGCGTGCGGCAGTTGATCGGTCGGGTCACGCGCACCATCGCCGATTGGGGCGTGGCCGATGGCTACTTTTCCACGGCCGAAGATGGCGAGCGGTTCTATCGCGATTTGACTTGGCTGTGCCTGCACCAACACGGTGCGTTCAATTCGCCCGTCTGGTTCAACGTCGGGCTGTGGCAGAGCTACGATGTTCAAGGCGCACAATGCAACTGGCATTGGGATCCTGAAACCGAACAGGCCAAGCGCCCAAAGAATTCGTACGAGTATCCGCAAGGATCGGCCTGCTTCATTCAGAGCGTGCAGGACAACATGGAAGACATCATGGAGCTCGCCCGTAGCGAGGCCATGTTGTTCAAGTTCGGTTCCGGCACGGGCACCGATCTGTCCACGTTGCGTTCGCATCGCGAGAAGCTCAGCGGCGGCGGCAAGCCATCAGGCCCGCTGTCGTTCATGCGGGTGTACGACCAGATTGCTGCCGTGGTAAAGAGCGGCGGCAAGACCCGTCGGGCAGCCAAGATGCAATCGCTGAAGATCTGGCACCCAGACATCATCGAGTTCATCGAGGTCAAAGCCAAAGAAGAGAAGAAGGCCCATGTTCTCATCGCCAACGGGTATGAGGCCAACTTCAATGGCGAGGCCTACAGTTCAGTGATGTTCCAGAACGCGAATCTGTCGGTTCGCATCACCGACGACTTCATGCAAGCCGTGGACGAAGACAAGCCGTGGACCACGCATTGGGTAACCGACGAATCGCACGAAGGTCCGTCGTATCCGGCACGCGAAGTGTTGCGAAAAATGGCCGAAGGTGCGTGGTTGTGCGGCGATCCGGGTGTGCAATACGACACGACGATCAACCGCTGGCACACCTGCCCGAACTCCGGTCGGATCAACGCCTCGAACCCCTGTTCGGAGTACATGTTCCTCGACGACACGGCGTGCAATCTGTCGAGCATCAACTTGATGAAGTTCCGCCGCGAAGATGGCACGTTCGACAGCGACCGATTCACGGCTGCCTGCCGCGTGTTCTACATTGCCCAAGAAATCTTGGTCGATCATGCCAGCTATCCCACGAAACGCATCGCGGAGAATAGCCACCGCTTCCGTCCGTTGGGCTTGGGCTATTCAAATCTCGGCAGCCTGATGATGGCCAGCGGTTTGCCGTACGACTCCGACGATGCTCGCGGTGTGTGCGGGGCACTGACGGCCCTGTTGCATGGTGCGGCCAACTTGTGCAGTGCGGAATTGGCGTCTGCCGTCGGCCCCTTTGAAGGGTTTGCCGAGAACCGCCAGCCGATGCTCGACGTGATGCAGATGCATCGCGATGCGGTCGAACAAATCGACGAGGCATGTCCAACCCACCTGAAGCAGGCAGCCCGACGTCTGTGGGACGAAGTGATCGACACGGGTCGACGTTTCGGATTCCGCAATGCTCAGGCCACCGTGTTGGCCCCAACCGGCACCATCAGTTTCCTGATGGATTGCGACACGACCGGCATCGAGCCAGACATCGCGTTGGTCAAATACAAGCAGTTGGCCGGCGGCGGTACATTGAAGATCGTTAACCGAACGGTCCCACTCGCTTTGCGTACGCTCGGTTACGATGAGCCACAGATTGATTCGATCTTGGCGTACATCAACAAGAACGAGACGATCGAAGGTGGTCCCGATCTGAAGGACGAGCATCTCGACATCTTCGACTGTGCGTTTGCACCGAGAAACGGTACCCGATCGATCCAGTGGCGGGCGCATATTCGCATGATGGCCGCTGCCCAGCCGTTCCTTTCCGGTGCCATCTCCAAGACGGTGAACATGCCGCAAGATTCGACGGTGGAGGACATCAGCGAAGCCTACACCGAAGGATGGCGTTCGGGCTTGAAAGCCCTGGCCGTGTATCGCGACGGTTCGAAGAGCAGCCAGCCACTAAACACTGGCAGTGAAGAGGACAAGAAAGCCGAGACGACCGGGGCTCCCCGCCGCGAACGGTTGCCCAATACACGGAAGTCGATCACCCACAAATTCAGCGTGGGAGGACACGAGGGCTACATCACGGTCGGGCTCTACGACGACGGTCGCCCCGGTGAATTGTTCATTACGATGGCCAAGGAAGGAAGCACCATCGGCGGTTTGATGGACAGCTTCGGCACGGCGGTCTCGATGAGCCTTCAATATGGGGTGCCGCTGAATGTGTATGTAGAGAAGTTCTCCTACACCCGGTTCGAGCCCATGGGCTTCACCTCGAATCCTGATATTCGTATCGCCAAGAGTCTGGTCGATTACATCTTCCGCTGGCTGGGCATCACGTTCATCCCCGGCTATCGCGAAGAGCAAAACGGCGGTTACATTCCGGAAGAGACGACGGAAGACGACGGCGCCGGCAAGAATGCATTGCCCTCGGGTTCCACACCCGTAGAGATGTCATCGCCGGGTAGTTCCTCGAACGGTACGTCGGCTGCGAGCAATGGCACATCGACCGTCTCGCAAGCGCTCGCGCCGTCGGGCGATGCCAGTGATGTGGATTTGCGAAACGATCAATTTGCTCGCTTCCAGACCGACGCCCCGCTGTGCGACAACTGCGGTGCGATCACCGTACGCAACGGCAACTGCTATCTGTGTCACAACTGTGGCAACAGCATGGGGTGTTCGTAACGACAAGAAACAGTCGCGGTGCCCCCCCCGGACAACACGGCTGCAAGCACCAGGTTGCTCGCAAAAGGAATTCCGGGGGAAGGAACCCCGGCGAGCAACCTCTTTTGAAATCGACAACGGGACGGGTCCGCAAGGATACCGTCCCGTTGCTGTTTCATTCTAGACCTACCGTGTTGCGCATCACCAATCGAGCATCACGGCCAGTCGGCTCAGGAAAACCATTGCGCCGACGATCGCTGCCCCCAGCGACGCGATCAACACGGCCGCGCTGCCAATATCAAGCGCCGCGCCCACGTCAGGATCGTGCTCAACGGTGATTGCCCGGGCCAGATGTTCGAGGCCACTATTGAACATCTCCGCGGCCAGGACGATGGAAATGCAGAGTATCAACAGACACCATTCGATCAAACGAACACTGAATGCCACACCGGCGGCAACCACGGCGGTGGTGAAGAAGAAGTGTACGAAGAAGCTGCTTTGGCCACGAACACCAAGTTTGAAACCGCGAAACGCATGTCGAAACTTTTCCCGCCACGATTCGCGGTCGATGGTGCTTCGCTCGTGCATGATTGGTGTCTCCCGCGGAGTCACACCGCAGTGTTTACGACATCAGATGCGTATCGCTTATTCGGGCGACACACTCATTCAAGTCCGAATAACCCGGCGGGCGGAATCTGCGCACCGCCGGCTCCGCGAGTTCTTGCCCCGGGCAAGAAGCGAGGCTCGACCGTGAAGGTAAACCCGACCACGTCCTTCGTCGAGTTGGACGTTAGGCCGGCACTGACCAATAGCGACTCGCCGATCCGGGTCAGCGTGAGCTGTTGTGCTTGTGTACTGTTTTCAAAGTCAATCAAGGCTCCAATGGTTGAGATCCATTTGGGGCTCATCAAGTAGCTGTAACTCGCGATCAACGCGGTGCTCGTGATCGGTCCGTCGAGCAAACGAAACTGAAGACTGACGGCTCCCCGAGGAGGCCGATTCAAGAAACCGCCCACAGTGGTGATCCGTTGACCATCAGGAAAGAAGTCGAACATGCCTCCGGAGAGCAACGTCAGTTTGTCGCCAACGTGCCAACGAAAGTCGTAGTGAACCAGACCGAGGTCTTCGCCGAAATTGTCACGGTCGGCATCTGGAAAAATCACGGCTCCCGTGTCTAGCACAATCCAGTCGAGGATCCGTCGCTGACCAGGGACACCACGCTTGGTTTGCCACCGCTGCTGCATGCCCAGACGAACCGTCGTCAGATCGTCAGCCACTTCGGTCGTGGGCGAGGTGACCCAATTTGCGATCCCGCTACGCAGTGCGTAGAACCGCTCGTCGAACATCAGTGGGGTCAATCCCCCGAAGTTAATCACGGCGAACCGCCGCCGAAATGCCTCGATGTTGTCATCGTCAATCGCATCATACAGAGGCAGCGCCGCCAGATCGCGATTGGCGTCGGCATACGTGAAGTCGACATCGAACACAACCTTGTGTGCCAGCCCGTGAACGTTAAACAGCGGGCTTTCCACCATCGGGTAGGCCTTCCACATCGGCAAGCTGGCCCGCAGGCCGGCCGCTCCATAGGCCCTCTGCAAGTCGTTCCCGGTAAGATCCTCTCCCCAATGAGCAAGTTCACCCAAGGCATAGGGAACGACCTTGACCGGACCCAGGGGCACCGGCAACTCCAGCCCCTGTCGTGTTACGAGTCGTTCGCCGGAGGAAGTGACCTCCCATGGCAGCGGCACGAAGAACGCCGACTGAATCGGATCGCTAGGGAAACTGGCCGTCCGCAGTTGCGCGTAGCCTACTGAAGAGTGCTCGGTCCAGGTAAGCCGGTCGCCGAGCAACGATTGTCCCAGCCAGAAGTGATCGGCCCGCGGCAACCATTGTGTTTGGGTAAAGAAATCGTTGACGCGCGCATCGGCGGTCACACTCCACGAGCGGTTTTCGCGTAGCTGCTTCAGTTCAACGCCAGTGGTTTTGTCTTTGAAGTTGTCCCACTCGTTTTCAAAGTATTGTTCGAGAAAGTTTCGATCGCTAATCCATCCGACTTCCGCCGTCAGCCGCATGGAATTGCTGAAGTACTGGCGATGTCGCCACAGCATGCGATAGCGATATTCCTCATCCAGCGGCACATTTTGCCGCCCGCCGCCGAGATTGTCGGTTCCGCTGTCTTTAATCCCCCACAGGTCGGTAAACCCGGCATAGGTGGTGGGGCTGCCTGAGAAGGTACCGACGCGGTTGTATCGGAACGATGTTCCGGCGGCGAAACCCCGTTCGCTGAGGTAATCGGTGCTAATATCCCACTGCGTACCCTCGGGGCGATTCTGAATGCCGAGCAGTTCGTAGGCATTGAGATCGAGCAGAAATTGGGTGCCAAAGATCCGGTCGTTCTTCACCGCGATACGCTCGAGGAACAATGTCGGGTCGTCGAGGTTCGTGGCGAACCGGGGCCAGTAGAACACCGGTATCGGTCCCAAATACAGGATGTTGTTCACACTGGTAGCGATGCGGTCGTGCTCGACCAGCGGTTCGCCCGTCACGGGATCCACCGCCGGAACTCCCGTCACTGGGTCAATCAGAGGACGTTGCGTGTCTTCAAAGTAAATCCGCCGCGACTGGAGCCGATAGCGAGGCGCGCCGAAACGGCTCGAAGTGATGAAGCCCCGTTCGGCGAAGAAACGATCTCGCCCGGTTTGCTGAATCACGTCAGCCTTGAGCCGCAGTAAGCCCTCGTACGCTGGCACCGGCGTTAAGAGTTCGGCATCTAATACCGTGCCGACTTCGTTGTTCACGTTATAAAACATCCGCTGGGCATGGATGATCCGCTCGCCTTGCCGAAAGACAATGTTGCCTTCGAGATAAAGCTCAATCGGCGTGTCTTGACCCTGTAGCGACTGCCCCGTTAAGTCGGGCTCTTGCATTCCGGAAGTCCAAATGACCATCCGGTCGGTGAGAATATCGATCGAGCCCAATTCATCAGCGCCATCGATGATGAGGTTCACGCCTGAATTGATCACCGCAATCCACTCGGTGCCCGAGGGACTAGGAAACCACCGTATGCTTACCGGCACGTTGCTTCGCGGGAATGCCCGCAAGCGGCGAGCCCCCGGCGGCAGCGGATCGACTTGTGGTGTGTCGGCATCGAACTGGGTAAATTGCGTTCGCTGAACGGCGGCGCGATGATACGGATCGCGACGTGCAAGGGCCGCCTCGTATACCGCGGGCTTGATCTTGGGTTCGGGTCCGGGGTTGGCAACGCGCACCTGAATCGGTTCGTCGGTGAAGAATCGACCGAACCAAGAATGGTCGGTTAGATGATTGGCTCCTTGGGAACCGTGAATGACTAGCTCGGTGTTGCCCTCGAGATAAACGATCAGCTTCGACGTTCCGTTGCCGTCGGTATTGCGATCGATCCACACGACCGCCTCGTCAGCGCGAGCGAACGAACGTCCCTGTGAGATGACGCAGTTGCCTCGGAACACCCAAACCTCATAGGCGCCCTGCCACCACCGATTCGCACTTTGGGCATCGATGGCAATCGCACCGCGCAGGTTGGCTGTTGGCAATTCTAGCGGAGCACCCACCGATCGCCCGATTGTGGTCAGCACCACAACAGCCAACAGCGCAGCCGACCACAGGGCGCGCACGAACGATTGCGCGCGCGAATGTCGTCGCTGCGATTCTGCGAAGTGATGTGTTAGCAGAAGGGCATCCTTGCCGGCATGCACCAATCCCGAACGGGACGGACGCGCACCTTTTTCCAGACAAGCAAACGAACCAGCCCAAAAGATAAGAAGACTGGCGACGCGGGATTATAGAAGTCTGCTTGCCCAAGGGTCAAGGCGTGTTCGGGCACGAATCTATTCGCGCAATACGTTATCACCAAGTGACTTACGATCTACCATCCGGCGAGCGATGCGGTCACACCCAACGGCCGACCAAAGGGCGACAATTGGCACCAGCGGAGCACGCATTCGCAGGTTGCTCCAGTAGCATGCATGCACAAGTGATAGCGACACGACGAGGAAGGTGACCCAAACCCAGGGCTGTTCGACCAGCCGTCGCCCCCAAGTGGCAACGCCCACGATCGCCAGCATTGAGAGCAGGGTATACCAAAGACCGATTCCATACCGCCCGAAGTGTTGCAGCGAAGACTCTGACGTGACCGTTTGATGCGGTAGCACGCCCCAGAAACGTGCGAGACGGACGAAGCACGCGCGCAGGAACATCGTGGGCTCATTCCCAATGTTCCGCCACGCCTGACGATAGGCGTGGCGGTTGCTAGCAACTTCTTCACCGGGCGTATGTCGAGGTAAGCGAGCCACTTGTTCTTCGTTGAACTCCGCGGCATCCCAAACCGCGCCGGCAGGGGCTTCTCGCAGATAGGCGTAGAACGAGGGATTATTTGCCAGCAGTAACGTGAACCCGCCGTGGGTTGTCGCAACGATCGGGCGACCAAGACTCCTGTAATTACGCACGACCCACGGTGCTAGCGCAATCGAGAATCCAAGCATGACGAATACGGCCTGTCGAAGGCTCTGTCGATGCCCCATAGCGGAGAACAACCCAGCCGCGACACCAAGTGCGGTCCACACCAAGAACGTCGGTCGCACCAAGGTCGCCACACCGAGTGCGCATCCGCCAGCAAACAGGCGCCACGCGGAGAGATCGACCCGACGAGACGCGGTCAGGATGAAGATTGCAACGGTGACCGCGAATGTGGCAAGCGTTTCGGTCATCACGAGTGTTGATTGTCGCAACAGAATGGGATCGACCGCGACGAACAACGCGGCCAACACGGCAAATTTCCCCATGCCCCAGCGACGGCCAATGAACCAGGTCAGCCAGACGGTCGCTCCCCCCAGTGCCACGTGCAAGATCGCAATTCCCAGCGGATCGGCGCCTGCCGAGGCAATGCACGGCACAAGCGTCATCGGATAGAGCGGGGGGCGAAACGCGGAGGGACGATCACCCATTCCCAACGTGCCATGTTCGATGAGGTTTCGGGCCAAATGACGATAACCATCAGGATCGCCACGTAGATCGTCATATCCGATCCACAACACCGCCCCGCGCAAGGCAAGCGCGAAGACGATCAACAGCCACGGTTCGCGGTTCGTCATCGGGTGGTATTCGGTGGAAGTGCGTTGGAGTTCAGGTCCAGTTTGAATGGTCCTCGGCGCGGGGGAGGCAGGCTGGATGCCGTTCCGCGCAAAGATCGTAGTAAGAGCCTACCCCAAAACCTGTAGGGAATGCCCTCCGTGGCAATCCGTGCGTAACGGTTGGTCCTCGGAACGCCACAGAGGACATTCCCTACAGGTATTGGGATAGGCCGTAACGTTTGAGCGGTGTTCTGCGCTACAGCCGGTGCGTAGCCCCGGTGTTCGTACGTCATTGTCATTGTACAATGTCGACGATTCCGCCGTGCAGACGCCTCGAGCGGCGACGTTCTTCGTAGCCTTGAAATCATAAGACCTGCTATCTGAAGCATTTTGAGTATGTCGAGCCAAACACTTCCGGAACGGATTGCCCAGGGGCTCATCGCTCACCGCGGCATTCTCTTGTGCATCGGCATTGTCGTTTCGATGGCGGCCTACTTTCCCGCGGCGCAGCTTCAATTCGATCGTTCGATCGAGAATATGTTCGCGCCAGACGACCCGATTCTGGTGGCCTATCGCAACTCGAAACGGATCTTCGGCGGCGAAGCAATCGCCTTAGCAGCCTACGTCGATCCCGAGTTGATGACCTACGGGGGAATGGAGCGACTCACGGAAGTGACCGAGCGATTGGCCGCCGTGGGCGGGGTCGATTCGGTGATGAGCTTGAACAACAACCCGCTGCTGCGCGATGACATCATTCGCACCGACCAGCCGGTGAGCCGCGCGTTCCTGGAATTGATGACGGGGTTCACGATCGGTGAGGACCGGCAAACGACGGCCGTGGTCTGTTTTCTTGAACCGGAAGCGACGACCAAGTTTTCGCGCCTCAACACCGTCGATCAACTGCGAGACGTAATCGAAGATTATCCGAAGGGAGTCATCACCGGCGAACCAGCGATCGTCGTTGATGGGTTTCGCTACCTCGAGTCCGATAGCATGGTGTTGGGTCGGGCGTCGACGGCACTGTTGATCCTGACGATCATCCTCTGCTTTCGCAGCCTCCGTTGGGTGATCATTCCGCTGGTGGTGGTCAACGTTACGTTGTTGATCACCAAGGCAATTTTGGTGCTGGGTGGTTTCCGCTTAAGCATGGTCAGCTCGATGCTATGGGCCATTGTAACCGTGATCGGCATCGGGGCGGTCGTGCATATCATCGTTCGCTATCGTGAACTGCGGGTCGAAGGCGAAGACACTCATGCGTCGTTGCGCGTGGCCATGGCGACGCTATTAACCCCCATCATTTGGACATGCTTCACCGACGCGGCAGGTTTCGGATCGCTGTTGTGGGCCAAGGTCGGGCCCATTCAAGACTTCGGCGTAATGATGACATTCGGGGCCGTGTTGGCTTTGGTCAGCATGGCACTGGTACTGCCGGGGCTGGCCCTGCTTGGGCGATTCGATACCGACCCCAAACAGGCCTGGGGCGAGCGTGCGTTGGAGTTTGGACTCAACCAAACGGTCCGCTCCGTCGAGCGTTTCCCCTATCTGGTTGGCGGCTTGACCATTGTCGTGGCCGGCACCGCCATCTTTGGGATTCGCTGGCTTGAGGTCGAAACCGATTTCACCAAGAACTTTCGCGCGAGCAGCCCCGTCGTGAAATCGTACGAATTTGTCGAAGAAGATCTTGGCGGGGCAGGCGTCTGGGATGTGTTGTTTCCCATCGACGGCGAGATCTCCAACGAGTTTCTCGACAAGGTTCGTCATCTTCAAGCCCGGCTGAGGACGGAAGTCATCGCCGTGGATCAAGATGGTCGGGAAGCCTCCGGCTTAACAAAGGTTATGAGCTTGGTCGACGCGCTGGATACCCGGCCGTTAGGCGATCTGACCGATGCGATGCCCGTCGACATGCTGGTCGATCAACTCTTGCTGTCGCTGCCAACGATGATCGATCCGTTGTTGGGCGAAGACCCCGAAACTGGCCAGAAGTATTACCGCGTTATGTTGCGGGCCCGCGAGCGACAACCTTCGCGGCAGAAAAACCAGCTTATCGAGGAAGTAACACGGATCAGCCGCGAAGAGTTTCCCAAGGCACAGGTGACGGGCTTTTTCGTGTTGTTGACACAATTGATTAACAGCATGATTCGCGATCAATGGGTCACCTTCTCGATTGCGTTGGTCATGATCGGCATCATGATGCTGGTGGCTTTCCGCAGCATTCGCATTGCGCTGGTGGCACTCATTCCTAACGCACTCCCGATTCTCGTGTTGACCGGATTGATGGGATGGTTTGGATTGCGAATCAACATGGGGGCGGCCATGATCGCCGCGGTTTCGATGGGGTTGTCCGTCGATTCCTCGATTCACTATCTGTCCGAATTTCGACGCGTGCGGAAAAAGGGGTTCACCGTACACGAGGCGTTGCTGCACGCCCATCAAACAGTCGGCCGGGCCATGGTCTTTTCGACCCTTGCCATCATGATCGGATTCAGCGCCTTGCTGCTCAGCCAATTCGTCCCACTCGTCTACTTTGGCGCGCTGGTAAGCCTCGCTCTGGCGGGCGGCACCATCGGAAACCTGATTGTGCTGCCGCTGCTGCTGCAAATCATCGAACGCGACTAATATGCGTGCCGTGGGGGCCTGCCGTTCTCTTTAGCCATAGCCAAACCAGGGCCTGATGGCGAAGCACTTCAGGTATACGCCCGGAACGGGAATCGGGATATATTCTTGTCTGACAAAGGTGGGCGAATCGAATTCCAAGCATTCGCCGCCGGCCGTTTCGTACTCTGAGGGCACCATTGATGCAGAGGGAAGATGTCAAACCGTGGAGTGTCGTCGATTCCGGCGAACTCTACGATGTGCAGGGCTGGGGGAAAGGGTATTTCTCGATACACCCGGATGGCCATCTCCTCGTTCATCCCACCAAAGACCCGAACCACTCGATCGATCTGAAGCAGTTGGTCGACCAACTCCAACTCCGCGGCATTGAGCTGCCGATTCTGATCCGCTTTGCCGAGATGTTGAAGCACCGCATCGGCGAGATTTATTCGGCCTTCGACCATGCGATCCGAGAGCACGAGTACGAGGGACGCTATACGTGCGTCTATCCAATCAAAGTCAATCAACAGCGGCCCGTGGTTGAGGAAGTGTTGGAGTTTGGCGAGGCACACGCCTTTGGGCTCGAGGTCGGTTCCAAACCTGAACTGTTGGCGGTCATCGCCGTCTCGTCCAACAGCACCCCCATCGTTTGTAATGGCTTCAAAGATGCGGAATTCATTCACTTGGCAATGATGGCCCACAAGATCGGTCGCAACATCACGCCGGTGGTCGAGAAATATACAGAGCTGGAGTTGATCCTACGTTACGCCCGAGAACTTGGTGTCAGACCACGCATTGGTGTCCGTGTCAAACTCTCCAGCCAAGGCAGTGGGCGATGGAAGTCGTCGGGGGGCTACCGTTCAAAATTTGGGCTGACCGTGACTGAAGTCTTACGGGCGGTAGAAGAACTGCGCCGCCACGGCATGCAAGACTGCCTGAAGATGTTGCACTTTCACCTCGGCAGCCAGATCACCAACATCCGCATTATCAAGACGGCCCTAGACGAGGCCGCGCGCATTTACTGTGGACTCGTCGAGGCGGGCGCGGGGCTCGACACGCTTGATGTTGGCGGCGGGTTGGGTGTGGACTACGACGGATCGCAGACCAACTTTGAATCGAGCGTGAACTACACGCTGCAAGAGTATGCCAACGATGTCATCTATCACGTGCAAAGCGTGTGTCATAGCGCCGGGGTACAACCCCCTCATATCGTTTCTGAAAGTGGTCGGGCGATCGTGGCTTACCACAGTGCCTTGGTGTTTAGTGTGCTTGGCGTTGCTGGCTTGGGCGAAAACGAGATTCCCGCATCCGTCGATGAACAGGCTTCACAGCCCGTGAAAGATCTTCTGGTAACGCATCAAGCATTGAGTCAACGAAACGCTTTGGAAAGCTTTCACGACGCGCAGCAGTTGTTCGAGATGTCCATGAACCTGTTCCGCACGGGACACCTCTCCTTGGGCGAGCGCTGTCAGGCCGAGAACTTGTTCTGGGGGATCTGCCGAAACATCCATCGCATCACCCAAAAGATGGAGTTTATGCCCGAGGACCTGCAGGGCCTTGATGCGCTGTTGGCCGAAACCTACTTCTGCAATTTCTCGTTGTTCCAGTCGATCCCCGATAGTTGGGCCATCAAGCAATTGTTTCCCGTTATGCCCATCCACCGTCTCGATGAGCGGCCGACCGCACGCGCCGTGGTGGGTGACATCACGTGCGATTCCGATGGCAAGATCGATCACTTCATCGACCGCCGAGATGTCAAACGTGTGTTGCCGCTGCACCGCTACGACGGAGAACCGTATTACCTGGGGGCCTTTCTCGTGGGGGCCTACCAGGAAATCTTGGGCGACATGCACAATCTCTTCGGCGACACCAACGCCGTGCATGTCAGCCTTGATGCCACCGGAGAAGTCGAACTGCAACACGTTATCAAGGGCGACACAATCAGCGAAGTGCTCAACTTTGTGCAGTTCGACTCGGAAGAACTCGTTCGTCAGTTCCGCAAATCCGTCGAAGCCGCCGTTCGCGAAGGCCGCATCAACTACGAGCAATCTGGTCAGCTACTTCGCGACTACGAAACGGGACTGCAAGGCTACACTTATCTCAACGACGGTCCAAAGTAGAACGCGACGCAATTAGAGGTTATCACCAGACGCCGCACGAGCGCCGGCAACTTCATACATAAAATCGAGCAACTGTCGCTCGAAGTTGTGCGTGGCGAATGGTTCGGCCTGTTGTCTTGCGACATCGGGGCAGTACGGCGCCTCAACGGCTTCCCACTGCTCGATGGCTTTCATTAAGGCCATGGGGGTTTGTTCGTGAAAGAAGATCCCGCTGCCCAGTCCATGAGTCCCTGTTGGCAAGACCGTTTCAGTGGCTCCATCGGCACACAATGCGATCACACCGGCACCGCAGGCTTGCGCCTCCAGCGGAACAAGCCCGAAGTCTTCGCGACCGGGAAACAGTAGCGATCGACAGCGGCGGTAGTGTTCACGAACCACGCGGTCCGGTTGCCAACCGAGAAGTTCAACGGTCGGCCCGGCGAGCTGTTCTAGTCGATGGCGTTCGGGACCGGTGCCAATCACGATCAAGCGTCGACCAAGACGATTGCACGCTTCGATCGCCAACTCCAAACGTTTGTAGGGCACCAATGCCGAAACACACAGATAGAAATCCTCGCGAGGCACGTCTGCTGGCGTGAAGAACTCCGTATCGACCGGCGGATAAATCACTCGACTCGTCCGTCCATAGCACTCAGCCAGACGTTTGGCGACGGTTCGACTACTTGCCAGGTAGTGCGTTGCCCGATGGCTGGTCCGCCGATCCCATTCGCGAATTCGATCGAGCACCAACTGTCGCGCACGATGCATCGGGCCGCGCACGCGCATCTGGTGGATCGACGTTTCGGCTGATTGGTGATCAAGGTTGGTCGCCCCGGCATCGGGCTTGCCGAAGTAGTCATTGCGGAGATGCCATGCGTAGCGCATGGGCGTAAAGCAATAACAAACATGCGGCACGCCCGGCGGCGGTTGCACACTCTTGGCCACCGCGTGACTGAAACTGACCACCATGTCGACGTCTGCTGGTATTCGCAGCCGCTCGATCGCCCACGGCATCAACGGTAACAGATAACGATAATGTCGTCCGGCTCCAGGTAACCGCTGCAAGAAACTCGTCCGAATCCGCATCGACTCGATGACAGGAGACACCGCGCCACGGTTGTGAATGAGTGTGAATAGCTCGGCGTTGGGAAAGCGGCGACAGAGCACTTCCAGACACTTCTCGCCCCCGCGCATTCCGGTCAGCCAGTCGTGAACGATGGCCAACTTCATCCGATCGACCTCAAATTTATAAGAGCCCCATCATACCCCAGTTGCGTGACGCACCTCGCCATGGCAATCTAATGCTTCGTCACAGCTAAGATTTGACAATGCACCAATGCGTCTCGCGCGCTGCGCATGCGCATCGTGGCAGACCTTCACGACACCGGTCAAGACGAACCTATCTCGGGCTCGCAAACAGAGGAATTGACTCTCATGCCTCGACGTCCAATCGCAGGGATCCTTTTTGATCTCGACGGCACGCTGGTCGACTCGCGATTGGACTTCGCGCGAATCCGGCAAGAAATCGGCTTGCCCGAGGGGCAGCCGATTCTGGAGGCAATCGAGCAGATGCCGGAAGATGAGGCCCGCCGGTGCCATGCGATTCTTGACCAACACGAACGAGCGGGAGCCGAGCGGGCGCGGTTGCTGCCCGGTGTCGCCCAACTGCTGGCGACGCTATCAGCCCGAGCGTTGCCGATGGGCCTGGTAACCCGAAACAGTCGCGTGGCAACCGAGCTGACACTCGACCGGCTTGACCTGCATTTCGACATCGTGCTGGCACGCGAAGACGCCCCGATAAAACCCGATCCCGCGGCGATCCTGATGGCTTGCGCCACCTGGGGCATCGCCGCTTCGCAAGCAGTCATTATCGGGGACTACCGTTTCGATCTCGAAGCCGGAAAACGCGCGGGGGCGTGGACGGTGCTCTACACACGTGGTCGCGCGGTCAAGGACCTTCCGTTCACCGCAGAGGCCCACCTCGTCATGCACGATTTCCGCGACCCGACGGCGCTGCTTGCATGGCTCGAAGCACCTTCATAATCCGACCTAGGTCGGCCGTAGTGATCTTGCTAGACTCGCTGGCCGTTTTCAAATCCCTGATAGGAAGAGAATCGATGCCGCCACGTTTTGTGCTAACGCTTGCTGGAATCATCGCCCTGTTCGTGTCGTGCTGCGCGACCCATGCAGTCGCGCAACAACCGGCCGGACCTCCCGTGCAGCGTCGCCAGGTGCAAGTACCGCGCCAACAACCGCAAGGACCGGCACGCCAGCCCCAGCGAGCGGCTCGAGTTCCGGGACAACCTGTCGCCGGGCAGCCGCCGGTGGCGCCCCGAGCCCCCTTCCAATTGACTCCGCAAGAGACGGCAGATCTCGACTTGGTATTGCGAGAGTGGGAACTGAAAAGTGACAAGGTCAAGACACTGACCTCTGAGTTCACACGATTTGAATTCGATCCCGTCTTCAAAACGAACAAGCAAACCAAAGGTATTCTCAAGTTCAAGAAACCGGACAAAGGCGTCTATCAGATTCTAGATGAAGGCGGCGAACACTGGATCTGCGACGGCCTGTCAATCTATGAGTACAACCATCAGCAGAAACTCGTCATCGAGCGCAGGCTGCCGCCCGAGTTGCAAGGCAAGGCGATCGTTGATGGCCCGCTACCGTTTATCTTTGGGGCCAAGGCCGCCAAGCTGAAGGCCCGTTACTTCATGCGGCTGGCAAGAGCACCGAACGAACAAGAGCGGCAGCGACGTATTCAGGCTGGCGAGATTTGGATCGAAGCGTATCCTCGCCATCAGCGTGATGCGGCCAACTTCAGTCGCGCCGATTTGATTCTGAGCCGGAGCACGATGCTTCCGAAGGCCCTTCGGATTCGCTTACCCGGCGGGAACAAGACCACCGACCACATCTTTACCGAGCCCAATACGAACGGGATT
>CAZNXE010000035.1:0-28793 GCA_964576465.1 uncultured Planctomycetaceae bacterium | reverse complement strand
CTCCGTCCGGGGCCCCTAAACCGCGATCTGTACGCAATGTGTCCGTTCCGAGACTGTCTGTCCCGATCTCGGTCAAGTCGAGTCTCGGAAAGTCGTCGGCTGCGACCAAATGGTCGGCCTGTGCATCCGTTCCTCGGAGCAAGATCATACGAACGCCGACTACGAATGCCAGAACAATTCCAGCAACGACCAGCAAAAGGACCGTGTAGTTCATCGAAACAGCACGCATGCATGCCTCTTCTTAAGTGGGTGCGTCATCGACACTGATTTGAACGTCCATATCTGGCGTCCATGCCTTAACGCAGCAGCGAATAGATGGCAGCTTAATCGTTTGACGCTCCGAACACGACCATCCTTACGCAAATCGTGCGTACCTCGCCCGGTCGTTGCCTTGATCGCCTTCGCGCGGCAACACGGTCGGGTTTAGAATGCTTGAATGCACGGATCAATCGCACCACTACAGACGTTCGCTGGCGTTCATGCGAATGTCTGGCTGGTGATGGGGGTCATTTTTCTATCGCTAGCCACCGGAACCGCCTTTCGCCTTGCCATGCTCGCCCGCTCGACCGGGAGCGACGACAAACCTCGCCAGCGGGTGCGAAGCCTGACCACCTGGTGGGTGCTGTTTCTGCTGCTATCAGTCATCGTGCTCTTGGGGCGTCCGGCGGCAGTCGCGTTGCTGGCCATGGCAAGCTGGCAGGGGTTACGGGAATATCGTCAACTCACGCGGAGACAGATCTCTCCAACACGGTTGTGGTGGTGGGTCTATCTGGCGGTGCCCATTCACTACGCAATTGTCTATGACGGCAACTCATGGCTGTTCTTCACGTTCATTCCCGTGTGGGTGTTCGTCACCATCCTGGTCAGCTTGGTTGCGTCCGGCAAGACGGGCGAGTTTATCGAAACGGCGGGGATCACATTTCTGGGATTGATGCTGATCGTTTTTTTGTTGTCCCATGCGGCGCTGGTCATGTCCCTGCCGGCGAGCGCGCATTTCCCCTGTGGTGTGGTCGGGTTGTTTGTATACTTGATCGTCTTGACCGAATCGAACGACATTGCCCAAGCAATCTGGGGACGTCGGTTCGGACGGCGAAAAATCGTGCCACTTGTTTCGCCGAACAAGACCTGGGAGGGCATGCTGCTCGGCGCGGGAACGACGACCGTGGTGGCCGTGCTTCTGGCACCTCTGCTTACCCCCTTTGTCGAATTTCCGGCAGTGGTACAATCCCCCGCGATAGCCTTTCGTTACGTACCGGCTGTGATGATTGGCCTGCTGATTGCCGTGGGTGGATTCTTCGGCGACATCACCATCTCCGCCATCAAGCGAGAAGTAGGCGCGAAGGATAGTGGAGACTTATTGCCCGGTCAGGGAGGGATTCTCGATCGCGTCGACAGCCTGACATTCACCGCGCCGCTGTTCTTTTACTTCACCTATCTCTTGTACACGTAAATCGGGGCTATCTGAAGTGAGTCCTGCATCCAACTCTTCGACGGACAACACTCCGAAAGCGGCAAACGATCCTTCGCCTAAAGCGTTGCTCAACATTCCCAACACACTCTCCGCGATTCGATTCGTCGGGTCGATCGTTTTAGTCGCTTTGGCGTGGGCCGATTTGAGCCAAACGTATCTGCTGGCATGGATCGTCTTCCTGCTGTTCACCGATTGGATTGATGGCAAGCTAGCCATCATGCTCGAACAGCAGACCCGCTTCGGCGCAAAACTCGACAGCGTGGCCGATGCCACATTCTACGGTGCGGTGTTGCTGGTGGTTTTTTGGCTCAAAGCCGACTTCATTCGTCAAGAACTACCTTGGATCTTCGCCACACTCTCGGCTTATGGAATCAACATGTTCGCGGCGGTTGTGAAGTTTCATCGTTTCGCGGCTTATCACACCAGGGCGGCAAAAACTGGCTGGCTATTGGTCAGTATCGCGATCATCTCGATCTTCGCCGATTGGTCGCCGTGGCCGTTGCGGCTTGCCATGGCGGGCGTGTTGCTCACGAATTTGGAACAGACGGCCATCACCTTTGTCTTGCGGCGACCACACGTCGACGTTCCATCGCTATATCACGCCCTCAAGATTCGGCGAGCGCAAGCCGAAACCTCCGACCCCTTGTCACCAAGTTGATCACATCCGGACTGCGGAGTTTCTTACAGTTGTGGTTTGCCGCCTTCGCCGAGCATGCACAATGGATACTTCCCAACGGGCCAATCATCGGCCATTGCTTGCCACGGACAGAGAAAAGCCATGTTAACGCTGTTGCACATCTCGGACCTCCATTTCGGTAAACCCTATTCACCGCAAGTCGGCACCGCCGTGCTGCGCAGCGCCGCGGAACTCGCGCCAGATGCCGTCGTGGTTAGTGGCGACTTCACCCAACGGGCCCGAAAAGAACAGTTTGAAGAGGCGCGCGAGTTTCTGAACCACTTGCCCGAGGTTCCCAAGATCGTCGTACCTGGCAACCACGACGTGCCGTTGCTTCGTCTCAGGGAACGTTTCTCCGACCCCTTCGGCTTGTACCGGCAGCACATCCACAGTGAATTGAATCGGGTGTGGCATCTCGACAAAGCGGTGATTGTCGCCTTGAATTCCACATCGCCACGGCGTGCGATTTCCAATGGGCGGATCAGCAAGGAAACATTGGCGTTTTGCGAGCAGGCCTTTGTCGACGCACCGAAAGGGCATACCAAGATCGTTGTCGCACATCATCACTTCATGCCAGCCCCCGACTACATACATGATCAGACAATGCCCCGAGCAAAACGGGCCATGAATCGCTTCATCGATCTTGGCGTGGAGTTAATCTTGGGAGGGCATCTACACCGCGCCTACATTGGCAACTCCTTGGATGTTTACCCTGGCAAACATCGAGAACGCGGAGCAATCATCGTGCAGTGCGGAACGACGACCTCCCGGCGGGGAAGGGCCAAGGAAAGGCAGAAAAACTCCTTCAACCTGATCAAAATCGGTGACGACATGCTCCGTATTACACACTACATGTATTTTGATGCACTCGAACGATTCGCGCCGATCAGCCGACACATCTTCCCTCGTCCAGGAAAGCACTTCGTCGAGGGCACCCTGCACGATGCGGACTGACGGCTACCGTTTCATTTGCCGCGCTGCAACGCCGGGAAGGATTCGCCGTACGACAGATCGCATGAGCAAGGGGACAACACTCACGGCAACGAACGCCACGATGATCCCGGGAGTAATCATGCTCACCAGGCCCTCTTCGGCAAGTTGTTTGATCGAGGGTAGTTGCGAACCCGTGTAGACAAAGACGATATTCCCAGGCAGCATGCCGAGCTGTGTCGCCCACCAGAAGCTGCTGGAGCGCAGGCTCGTCGAGCCCATGACGTAGTTGATCACACTGTAAGGACCATGCAGGACACGGAGCGCGAACAGGTAGTAAGCTCCCTCGCGTTGAATGGCCTCGTCGATTCGAGTTAATCTCGCTCCCGCCCGAGATCGCACGGCGTCGCGCAATACGTAGCGACTCAGCCAAAAAGTCAACATGGCCACGATGGTCAAGGCAACGTTCACTTGAACGAGCGCCTGCCAAAAACCGAACAGCCACCCCACAATCAACGACTTTCCCGTCGTCCCCGGCACAAAGCATACGGCACCGTACACCGCGAAACCCACAAGGAATCCAACCACAGGGTGGTCGGCAAGCAGGTTCCGTACATTCTCTTCCTCCGCGATCAGTCGATCGATCGTCAACAAATTGCGATAGACGACCGCCAACGTCCCAACGGCAACGAAAAAACCAAGAACGGCGAATAGTCGGTATTTCATACGATTCATATGACCCGGCGCTGGCGATCGGGCCCTGTGAAACAGTGCTCGGGATTGCACGAGCATGTTGTGGTCGACACCCGGCGGCTAGATCGGTCAAGGGCGTGTGGTCGCTTCGTCGGCAAAGATAGTGCGACCACCATCAACTGGCAAGACGACACCCGTGACAAACTTACTCGAGATTAAGAATTGCACGGCTTGGGAAATACTCTCAGGACAGTTGCCTGATTTTACCAGCGTCGACTCGATCATTTTCTGCTTCTCGGCATCCGAAACCCCAGGCGGAAACATGACGGGACCAGGATGGATGCAGTTGACCCGCACCTTCGGATTTCGCTGGGCAAGCTCAACAGCGAGCGTTCGCGTGAGCGTGGGAATGGCCCCCTTGGAAACGAAATACGCGCTGTGATCGAGATAAGGCCGCTCGATGGCCCAATCGCCGATCGTGATAATGCACCCACCCTCCTTCTGGTCGACCATCATCAGCCCCGCCCTCTTGGCGCACAGAAACGTGCCCAGCGTGTTGACGTTGAAGTTTCGCGTTAGATCCTCGGCGGTCGTTTCTTCCAGTGAAATGGTGTCCCATACCGAGGCGGTCGTTACTAACACGTCCAGCCGACCAAAACGACTGGCGATGCGGGCGAACATTTGATCGACTTCGGCCTCAACCGCGACATCAGCCTGGTACGACTCACAATCGATCCCCTCGGTTCGCAGCTCCTCAATCGCGGCAGCGGCTTCCTCCCGAGATGAGCGATAGTGCAATGCGATCGCAAAACCCTGCGCGGCCAAATGCCTGGCAACAACGTTCCCGATGCGTTCGCGACCGCTCCCGGTTACCAGGGCAACTTTTTTCGGATCATTCATGCAGATCGTCTTCTCGATTCACTTGCAGCGGTGGCTGCCCAGTCTCCACAGGCATCGCGGTTCATTCTACCGATGAACCTCGCGCTAATCTCCACCGGGCAGACCGGTCGACAGTGTGTATCGTACAATAGGGTGAGAATTCTCCCCTTAGTCAGGCGGACTCCATCCCCGCGATCAGCATTCTCTACGCTTTGATGCGTTTCGCGAACTCTTCGGGACTCATTTCGATTGACCGAAGAATGCCGCGAAGTGTACCAATCATCAAAGAGCGATTGCTGTGGACTGGCACAGAAGTGTGTAGACCGCCACGAGCAAAATAGTGGTGACTGCCCGTGATGCGAATGAGCTAAAACCCCTCTCGCTCCAAGAACCGAACCATGTCTTTGCCGCTGACACGCGGGAGCTTAGCCACGGGCGAGTTGCTTCAAATCCCAATTGATTTCGCGGAGGGTTGGATGAATGACTCGCTCTAGAGCGTCCTTCAGGCCAAAGGACTCAATGTAGCCGCGTAACGCCTCATGCAAGTCGGCAATAGCTTGCTCTTCCGTCTCACCCTCACCAAAAGCGGGAATGTCAGGAATGCGAGCCGTGAATCCGCCTTGTTCCTCATCAGGAATCAGTTCAACGGTCAATGGCATCGGTTCATTCTCCATGCCTCTATTCTACCACACTACATGAAGTGCTCACCATCGCGAGTTTAGCCGTTTATCGCCCCTCCCTCAATCAATCGATCACCGCTCTAACGCAACCGTACACCCGTGGCTCGCGCGGCGCGAGGAAACGGTGCGGCAGGATGGGGGCTCGGAAGACTGCGTCGCACCAGTGGCCCCTTATTCCCCGTGATGAATTGCCGACGGAGGGCTTCCAACACCCCTTTACTAGCAGCCTGATCGATTGCCGAGTTGAGTCGGGCGACAAGATCCGTTTCGCCCTTGGCGACGGCGATTCCGTACTCCTCAAGCCTTACGCCTGTGTAGTTCGTCGGGAAGTCATCTTCCCGCAGCGCAATGACGGAGGCCGGAATCTGAAGTCGGCGAACTTGGTTCTGGGCAAAATCGTAGTCGGTGATCACAGCGTCAACCCGACGTCGAATCAACTCCTCGAAGGCCACCTCGGCAGTCTCGACACGGTGCAAATTCTCCCGCTCGGTAAAGGCTTCCCCAACCGTCTCGCTCGATGTGCCCTCTTGCACGGCGATGCGGCGACCTTGCAGGTGCAAGCCACTACGAATGCCACTGTCGCGGAACACGACACAAGCTTGCGACGTTTTGTAGTAGGGACTTGTGAACTTCAGCCCATATTCTTCCTCGCGATCCGGCGTAATCGTGATCGTCGAGATGATGAAATCGACTTCGTTGCGACGTACCGAATCGAGCAAGCGATTCCAGTTGTATGCCATGAACACGGGCCGCACTTGAGGTGTCTCGGGAAAGAGCAGGGGAGACAGCCAGCGCGTCAACTCGATATCAAAACCGGTCAATCCCCCGTGCTGCTTATCGAAGTAAGCGAATTCCCCTTCGGCAGAACAGGCCACGCCGACACGTATCACGCCGGTACTTCGGATTCGGTCGATGCTGTTCTCGTAATACTCGAAATAACCAACATCGCTGGTCGCCAACACTTCGCCATCGCGATTGATCGCCTCGACCCGCCAGTAAACAGGTCCGTGAAGAAAACCGGAGGGCAATTCCAGCTTCGCCAACCGCGTCGTACCGCGTTCTGCCCGTCCGCTGCCAAAGTCACGTTGGGTGTCGTAGTGAACGCGGTAGACAACTTCGCCAAGATCGTAACCTTCAAAACGCCATTCCAGTTGCACCGAACTTGAAAAGACAACAGTCGGTTCATTCGCCGAAAGTGAGAAGGGACTGATCAAGCCGATCCGACGCAGCCGCATGGGCTGCAGCTTGTCTAATAACTGCCGGTTCCGTTGAGAGTCGACGCCCGCAAGCAGTTGGTACAGTTTGTCGAAGGTGACCACTTGGTTCGAGAAGCTGCTAAGCATCTCCTCGAGTCTCCGTTCACGGTCGACCCTCAACTCGCGTTTGGCGTTGATAAACCGGTTTTCGAGCTGCTCGAATTGTCCGCCAAGCTCTCCAGCACGTTTCTCAAGGCTCTGACGCGCTTTCTCAATATTGAGGATCGCACTTTCTGTACTGGAAAGCTTTTCGTCAAGGCGGTCGAATTGCGCAATGCGATGTTGCGCGAGGCGGATGTTGTCTTGCACATCGTCCAACACTTCTTCCGATTGATTAAGCTTTTGCTCGGTCTCCTCGATCACCGGGTCGGTGGCAAGTTGGACCCGCTTCGAGACCATGTTCTCTAGCACGTCCTGGACTCGCAACGTGCCAAGAAGCGCGACAAGTAAGATCCCAGCCGCAGACCCGAAGCCGATCCGCGCGATCCACTTCTTGATATCGAACACGACATCTTGCAGCACTTCACGACGGGCTAACTGAAAGACCCGATCGTCGAGATCCTCACGGGGCTGAGAAAAATATTCGTGGCATCGCCAACACTTGCGGGCTTGCACACTGATCTTCTCGCAGCAGTAAGGACACTGCCGGGATTGGTCTTCGGAGAATTCCTGATGGGCCGCATGTTCTTCTTCAGTCGCCTGATTCAGCACATGCAGCGTCGTCTGCTTGGGGTTCGTTTCCATGGCCGCCTTCCCTGGCGATGGCAATGGTAATGCTGTCTAGCGGCCAAGAAAAACCCACCGCACTCATCCCTCGTCGGCGCGGTTCGACCACAATCTTGCGAAGAAAAGCAGGGCGACCTCTGCTGCTCGCGCAAGAACCTGTTCCACTCCTGCCGAAGCTGTTTGATAAAATGTAACGGTGATTTGGATTGCGGTGCCCTGGAAAGCAGCATCAAGGGCGGTTCGTTTGCCGATGTCTCGGGTTCTTCGGGGCAGCATCGAATTTCACAATCCTTTCATCGTGCGAACCGAAAAGGTATGCAGCGACTTGATTATCCGTCAAAACCGGTATGCCGCTTGCAATGCAATCAACCGGTCGTTGAAAACGGGTCGTGCCCACAGACGAAACCAACCCATTCGGACAGAGAACCCCTCAGCGTGATCGCCGCAAGGAAGCGGAATCATCGACGGGCAATACCACGCATCATGCTGGCAAAGGAGTGCAACATGTCACGCTGTTTTCTTTTATGGCACACGTCGATCGTGGCCATTTTCGTGCTGTCGATCGCCACGGCGGAAAGCACAGCCCAGGACGAACTTGAACTCGTTCCCCAGGAGAACGAGAGCGCCTCGGAGGTGATTCGCGAACGATACCCCGATGGAACGGTGAGAATCGAGCGCGAGGTTACACAGGACGAAGACGAGAACTACATCAACCATGGCAAGTGGAAGATGTTCAACCAGCGCGGCACGTTGTTGGCCGAAGGTCAGTACGTCAACGACCAGCGTGACGGGACTTGGGTCCGCTTCTTTCCAGGGAACGAATCCAAACTATTCTCCGAGCTACCCTACAAACAATTCAAAGGCCCGTTTGTGTCGCAGGCGACATTCAATGACGGCCAATTGCACGGCACGTGGAAGATCTACGACGCCGCGCAACACAAGATTAGCGAATTCTCTTTGACCGAGGGCCAGCGAGATGGCAAGTCAACCTGGTGGTATGCCAATGGTCAAAAGATGCGCGAAATTGACTTTCGCGATGGACTGATTGACGGCCAGTTGCTGGAGTGGACACCGGCCAAAAAACTAGTGATCAACAGTACCTATCAGTCGGGCCGTAAACTCTCGCCGAAAGTTAGCAAGTACAAGAATGGCGCCATGCAGACCGAAGGCATGTACTTGCACGCCAAGCTGGTTGTCGAAACGCCAGACGATTGGTGGAACGCGACCGTCGCACAATCGGTGGCACAAGGCAAAGACGAACGACACGGCGTCTGGACGTCGTGGCACGCCAATGGCCAAGTTCACGTGTCGGGACAATACGAGAACGACATTCCGGTTGGTACATTCACCTGGTCGTATAAGACCGGACAGAAGGCACTGATTGGAAACTACGAAGACGGCCAACGTCACGGCTTCTGGGAATGGCGACATGCGAACGGTCAAAAAGCAACCTACGCTGAATATCGCAACGATCAGCCAGTCGGTCGCTGGCTCTGGTGGAGTGAAGACGGCAAGGTCGCCGAGATCGCCAATCTCGATCAAGGGATCGGCCAAACGTTCCGAGAACCGGCGTTCCAGCCAGAAGATGTCGCTCAACAGCCCGAGTCGGATGAGCCAGGCACACTCGAACTGCGTCGCTAATTGCCCGACAACCGCCGCCTAACAATCAGCAGCTCACGGATCCGAGCAACCGACAGCCCGTAGGGTGACGTCAAGCGGAGCGCGGACGCACCACTTTCGATTCAACGCTACCGAACTCGCAATCCACCGGCGCGGGCAACCAACAGCACGACAAGCAGTACGCCTGCAAGCTGGAGCGTTGACGGCTCGGGGACTACGTTCAAAGTGATGGTCACGGGGTAGTGGTCCGAAGGGTAGAGCCCGCCGTCGAAGGTCGTACGGACAATCTCGGCACTGGTGGCTTCAAAGTCGCCGGCGGAATGCAGGACGTGATCGATCCGTGAACCGCTGACGCCGCCGTTCCAGTTCTGAAAGGTGCGTCCATCGACTCCGCCAGCATCGATGAAGCTGTCGGCCAATTGCACATCGTCGATGTCGTCCGTTCCCCGCAGGGTGCTGTAGGCGGAGAAAGATTGCGTGGTGTTTAGATCACCCAGCAAAAGCGTTGGCAAACCACCGGACAACGTCGGCAGCATGTCTTGAATCAGCCGCGCTGAATCGCGCCGGGCCTGCGAATCAAGCGACCAGTGCGTACTCAGCACGAAGTACGTCTTGCTCGTTTCATAATCGAACAGCTTAACCCACGTCGCCATGCGCGGGTTGCCCGTATCGGTGCCAAAGCCCTGAAAGGTGGTGCCAGGCACAGTGGGCGTTTCGCTCAGCCAAAAGTCACCCTGATCGACGAGATCGAATCGGCTGGTGCGATAGAAGATGCCGTTGCGGTCGCCGGAGTTTCCGCCGTTGCGTCCTTGACCGTAGTAGGCGAAGCCGGGAAAGGCACTGCTGAGATCGTTGCGTTGATTGTTCTTTAGCTCTTGCACGCTAAGAATGTCCGGGCCGAACGTGTCGATGACGCTGATGGCCCGATCGCGTCGGTGGGGGCCAAGAACGGGATTTTCGAGATCCGTCAGATCGACGTACCGCCACGACCGCTCACGATCGAACAGATCAAACAGCGACGCCGCATCTCCCTTGACATTAAAGGTCATCAGGCGAAGGTCGCTAGCCTGAGTCGACGCCCCTAGAAATACCACCACAACACAAGTAATGCGGACAACGATTTGCTGCAAACCAAGATTCGACAAATGTCTGATTCTCATCAAAAGAAGAGGGAAGGCCAAAGCCGGTAGTGTATCTGGGCACTACAACCGCGTCAAAAACTGGTGAATAACACCGTTTCGCCATTCAGTCGACAAAACTCTCGCCTGTGGCGGCTTTGTCTAGCAGGTATTTGCAGGGGGCGAATGCAGGGCCGTGCTTTTCGGCCCAACTGGTGAGGCGGTCGGCGATGTGTTTGGCTCCTAGTGTGTCGGCGTATTTCATGAGTCCGCCGCGATAGGGGGGAAAGCCCATGCCCATGACGCTGGACACGTCGATATCGGAGGCGCGAATCGCAATGTCTTCGTCCAGGCAGCGGCACGCTTCATTGATTACGCCCAACAGCGTCCACTCGACGATGTCGTTGTCGTCAACTTCCAACGCCGCGGGGTTACCTGCATCCTCTCGGGCCTTCTCGACAAACTCGGCGAGCGAGGGATCTTCGGTCGCGGTTTTGCCATCTTCATAGATGTAGTAGCCGTGCTTGGTCTTTTGGCCGAATCGCTTGGCGTCGAACAGGTAATTGACCAGCGTCGATTGATAGACGCGGTCGGCATAGGCATCGGCCAGAATCCCGCCCGCAAATTTGGCCACATCGATGCCCGCCAAATCGCCCATGCGGAAGGGCCCCATCGGCATGCCGAAGTCGAACAGGGCCTTGTCGATCGTGTAGGGATCGACACCGTGATCGACCAGGAACCCCGCCGCTTGACCGTAAGGGAAGAAGATACGATTCACCAAGAAACCAACGCAATTGCCAACTGTCACCGGCGTCTTCTTAAGTGCCTTGACCAGGGCGATCGTGGTATTGAGGGTCTCGACGCTCGTGTTCTTGCCGCGAACCACTTCGACCAACGGCATCACATGGGCCGGCGAAAAGAAGTGCGTGCCGACAATCCGATCGGCTGCCGAGGTATTCTTGCCGATAACATCCAGATCGATGGTCGAGGTGTTCGACGCCAGAATGCAGTCGCGCCGCGTGGCACTCTCCAGGTCGGAGAAGATCGCCTGTTTGAGTTTAATATTCTCGACCACGGCTTCGATCACAATGTCCATCTTGTTGAAGCCTGAGTAGTCGGTCTGCGTGGTGAGTCGGGACATGATCTCGTCGTATTTTTCTTGCGAGATCCGCCCTTTCTTCACCCGCGACATGAGGTTCGACTCGATGCGCCCCCGCCCGGCATCGACGGCCTCTTGATTGATTTCCTTCAGCGTGACAGCAACCCCCGACTGCAACAGGCTGGTGGCGATGCCACTTCCCATTGTGCCGCCGCCAAGTACACCCGCCTTCGCGATCTTGGTCGGCTTCAAATCCTGGTCCGTCACCCCGGGCACCTTGGCCGCCGCGCGAGGCGAGAAGAACATGTGGATTAAACCTTGGGCCTGAGGACTGGCCAGACACTTGCGAAAGTTCTCCTCTTCGCGTTTCAACCCCGCCGCGTAACCTTCGGTAATGCCACATAGCATGGCATCGAGACAGAGCTGCGGGTGGATCAGATTTCGGCCCTTGGCTCCCATCATGGCGGTGGCCATTTCGACCAACTGTTTCGCCTCTTCGGCCGGGGGCAGTTTGCTATTATCTTGCGAAGCCCGAACCGGCGTCAGCTCGCCAGCGGCAAGTTTTCGGGCAGTGGCTACCGCGGCATCGAGCAAGGCGTCGGGCTCGACCACTTCTTGCAATATGCCGGCCTCCAGCGCTTCGGGGGCTTTGGCCTGACGGCTCGTGAGCATCATTTCCGCGGCCAACTGCGGGCCGGCGATCCGTGGAAGACGTTGCGTTCCGCCGGCACCGGGAATGAGCCCCAAACTCAACTCGGGCAGCCCGACGCGACACTTCGTGGTGCCAATCCGCCATTGCCCACACATTGCCAGTTCGAGACCACCGCCCAAGGCAAATCCGTCGATGGCCATGACGATCGGCTTCTCATTGGCCTCCATGTCTTCCAGGGCGACGGCAAGATTCGCGGCGACCTGTCCCTTGCCGGCTTGCTTGGCGGCCTCTTTCAACTCACCGATGTCGGCCCCCGCCACGAAGTTGGCACCGGCGCCATGCACGACAATGGCTTTGATAGCGTCGTTTTCGTTCGCGGCGTTCACGGCGGCGACCAGGCCTTCGACAACCGGGCGGCTTAGCGAGTTTACCGGCGGCGAATCGATCGTGATGACGGCTACGTCGTCCTGAACTGCACTGCGAACAACTTCGGCGGCCATGATTTGCCTCGTGGGAGATAGAGTGAGCGGACACATCGCGCAAAAAGCCAAGCGCGGACGACCATCGTAAGACCGCCGTACGACACCATCAAGACCCTGAAGAGGGGCAATCGATGTTCTTGCATGGCACCGTGTTAGTAGCCGACGGCACATCCGTCTTTGCGGGGGTCGCTGCCGCCGCGTAACGTGCCGTGTTGCCGATCGAGAAGGATGGCCTGATAGCCGCCGAACATGCCACGGTTGAACATCACCCGATGCCCCTTGCCGCGGAGGCCCTCAATCACCCCATCCGAAATGCCGGACTCGACCAACACGGTGCCACCGGCGGAATTGGCCGGCCGACCGGTGGGGGTGGGGCTGCCAACATGACGAACCCGGGCGGCATCGCCTGCTTGTTGCACGTTCATACCGAAGTCGAGGATGTTCACCAACATCTGCACGTGGCCCTGCGGCTGCATGTCTCCTCCCATCACGCCAAACGAAAGCCATGGCTTGCCGTCTTTGGTCGCCATGGCCGGGATGATCGTGTGAAAGGGGCGTTTGTGAGGTTCAAGACGATTCAGATGCCCCTCGTCCAACGCGAACAACGCCCCGCGATTCTGCAGAACGAATCCGACATCGCCGGGAGTGACCTGCGAGCCAAAACCATGGTAGTTGCTTTGAATGAATGAGCAGCAGTTGCGATCCTTATCCACCACGGTCAGGTAAATTGTGTCGCCATTCACTAACTTCGGATCGCCCGCTGGGACATCAACCGCCGCCCGGGCAAGATCGATTCGCTTGCCTTGCCGCGCGGCGTACTCCTTTGAGATAAGCTCCTCCACGGGCAGCTTCTCAAACTCAGGGTCTGCGTAGAATCGAGCGCGATCGGCGAAAGCCAGCTTCTTGGCTTCGACGAAGAGGTGCCAATACTCGGGGCTATCCGGTCCCATCGAAGCCAAGTCGTATGGCTCAAGAACATTGAGCATCTCCAGGGCAGCAATTCCTTGCCCATTGGGCGGCAGCTCCCAGATTTCGTAACCGCGATAGGTTGTCGAAACTGGCTCGACCCAATCACAGCGATGATCTTTGAAATCGCGCATCGAGAAAAAGCCACCATTGGCTTCACTGAATGCCACGATCCGCTCGGCGATCGTTCCCTGGTAGAACGCATCGGCACCGCCCGCGGCAATACGTCGATAGCTTTCGGCCAGATTTGGATTTCGGAACAACTCACCTTCCCTGGGCGCACGGCCCCCGGGCAGATACGTCGTGGCCGAATCGGGCCACTCTTTCAGCGAGCTTTCTGACGATCGCCAACCACGGGCGATGATCTCACTGACGGCGAATCCGTTCTCCGCATATTCGATTGCCGGCTTCAACGTGCGATCGAATTTCAGTTTGCCAAACCGTTGGGCCAATGCTTCCCATCCAGAAACACACCCCGGAACCGACCAGGGCAGGGGGCCTTCGGAAGGTATTTCGTCGATGCCGCGTTCTCGAAGAACTTCGATCGTTAGTGCATAGGGGCTGCGACCGCTGGCGTTGAGCCCGTAGAGTTTTTCGGTCTTTGCATCCCAGTAAATAGCAAACAGATCGCCGCCCATCCCGCAGCTCATTGGTTCGACCAGCCCCATCATGGCACAGGTGGCAATTGCCGCATCCGCCGCGTTGCCGCCGGCTTTCAACACATCAAGACCCACCTCCGCGGCAAGCGGATGGCTGGTGGCAACCATGCCGTGTTGGGCCACCACGGCTGATCGACTTTGATGCGGCACGGCAGCCGGGCGATCGTATCCCGCGCCCACGCGCTGTGGCGGTCGTGCAACTTCGGCGGTGAATCCTTCATCGGTGGTCATCATCGCAAGTCCGGTAATGAGGCCGCAGGCAAGGCGGTAAATCGGCGTGGGAAACATGAAACAATCTCCTCCGTGTCGGGAATGACACGACGACCGCGGTCGTCTGACTGAAATGATACACGGCGCTGGGCAAACGAACCTGGCCCGACGCACATCGCCCATTCTCTATTCCGTTCTTCGACCGCAGCACGAAACACGGCGGTTTGCGACACCATCGACCGAGATTCTTTCACTCTCGCACGAGACGCTTATTCAGGGGGCCGGGTTAGGTCCGCCGCAGGCGCGGTGGTCGATGCTGGAATCATGGCGTTTGCCATGAGATAGTCGGTGATCTTCTGAGCAACATGGGCGTTGGCTTCGGGCGTGAGATGGCAGTAGTCCGTGTAGGCTTCACCCGGGAAATCGGCGAATATGCCGAGCATGTCGAGCATGTGAAATGAGTCGTCCGAGTCGGCACGGGCTCGCAGACGATCTGCAAGCTTGGCAACGCCGTACATCTTGTAGTCCTTGTACCGCAGATACTTCAGTAGCTTCTCCTCTTTGTCCGTAAGCGGTTTGCTGACGTCCAGCGAGAGGACGGGCTGAATGGCGAAAAGCGTTGGCACGTTGTCCAGCTTTGTTGCAAGCTGGAATCCTTCGTAAACATTTAAGAGCCCATCGATCACACTCTCCCTGACCTGACTGTCGGCGGTTTGGCTGGCGAAATGCGCGCGGACCTTTTCGATAGATATCGCGTCGAATGCAGCGTCATCTAATTCGACGATGTTGCGGTCGTTCGCCCGGTCGAATGCGGCGCTCCGCCGAACGGCGATCCCGAGATAGAACAGCGTGTAGCTATGGCTGCGCAGCCACTTGACCAGTGCACCGCCGCCAAGCACCGCGGCCCCAGAGTTTATGCCCAAGTAAGGATTGTCGAGACCAAAGAGCTCGTTCTGTCCATCGATTGAGACGAGCAGGTCCGGATCAAGTGAGCGAAGCGTCTCCAAATACGTCAGGTAGTTGTGATGCAGGTGATAGGACACGACCGACGAATTCCAGACCTCGACTTTTCTATCCGGCAAGACATCTTGCAAGTTGCGCTCGAGATGACCGCTGATCGCCTGGTCAGACGGATAGGTTTTTTGTCCGGAAATTAGCTGATACTGGCCATGCTCCGATGCACGCTCGCCGTAAGCCATCGAGCCGCCCATGACGAAGACCCGGAACGTGTTTTCCGGCTTCTCGGCGACGATATCTTCTTCGTCGCGAAAACCATAGTTGTTGTAACGGTACACAATGCCGTCCATACGACGCACGTAACCGGGGTTGTTGGAATAGTCGCGGTAGTGCGATGACGTGAAGCGATACGCGCCCTGCACGGCAAGCGTCGTGTCTGGGTATTCAGCCGCAAACCGAAGCGAGAAAAACACCTCCATGGCGCAAACCGCGATGACCGGCGTTCCGATGAGGATCGCCTTAAAGAGGAACGCCTTCTTCTTGCTGATCTTGGGATTCAACTTGTCAGTCATGTTTCACTTTCCTGAACGTGGCCCTAGCGCTATTGGAAAGAACGCCCATGTTCGGCGCTGTCCTGCCTGCGGACATTGTGAAGCTGCCTACTTCACGACTGCGATTGTAACCCCCCGATCGCGTGGTGCAACTTTTCGATTATCTCCGTGCGAATAGTGCGAAGAACAGGCCGCAGCCCGCTATCGCGGCGACGAACCTGGAACACTCCTGAAGATCGTCGAGTGGGAACGTGTTCTATCAATTCCCGCGCATCTGAATTTGCCCGATGCGCAGCCAAGGAGTGGTGTTGCTGGTGGCGGGTTCGATATTTTCGCCGCCGATGGCGTAGAGCGTGTTTCCGGTGATGACAACGCGGATGTCGTTGGTGGGCATCGGAAGTCGAGTTGGCATCCTTTGCCAGCGATCGGCGACCGTGTCGTAGACCATAACGAACGGACAGTAGTACGACTTATAATAGCGATCTTGCTGCTGTTGCTCGTGCATCTCGGGCGAAAAGTCGGCCGTCTCTGCCGCTCCGCCGACGATGATGATGTAGCGGTCTTTGTAGACGCAGCAATCCATTCCAGAAACACGATACGGCAAGGCGTTCTTCGACTCCCATGACGCTGTGATTGGATCAAGCTGCCACACGGCGGCAAACCTCTTCCGGTCTGCTCCTGTCCGTGGCTTGGGCTCAAAGAAATGCGAGCCGCCGATCAGGTAGAGCTTTCCGCCGGCAGCGGCAGCCGCTGACCAGCCGCGAGAGGGGCCGGGTACGTCGGCAAATTTCTTCCATTGCGGCTCGTTCTTTGCAAGATCGAGCATCTCGACACTGCCCATCGTCGGACCGTGCCCGCTCTTCGCACCGCCAAAAACAAACAACCGGCCGTCGACCGCTGCACTGGGTGCCCACGCTCGGGGTTCAACAAGGGTAGCGATACGGTCCCATTGGTATTCGCGCACGTCGAATTGCAGACGGTAGCATTCGCGATGCACGCCACCTTTGGGCGCACTGCGACCACCTATCGTATAGAAGGCACCCTGGCACTCGGTTCCCTGTACGTAGGTTTGCCCGATGGGTCCGCTCGGTCCACGTCGCCACATTGCCTCATGTGGATCGAACAAGTACAGCGTTTCCATCTCGCCCCAAGGCTGGCGCATGCCAAATACGCTCACGAGCTGATCGCCCAACATGGTGGCGCAGCCGCCTTTACGAAACTCCGGTAGATTCGGCCCCAGCCGCCACGTAATGTCGCTAATTTCCGATTCTGGCTCATCGCCGGCCAATCCGGGTGAGGCCATGACAACGAGCGTTACGAGCATGATTGACGTGTACCGCATCAAGGCAACCTCCTGAGGCATGTAGTCCTGACAGAGTGAGAGACCTGCACCGACTTTTCTCAGCCGAAATGCATCTGAAACAGGGTTCAAGCTCGCAGAGATCCAATTCTAGCAAGCTGAAAACACCACGGTTGATCGTTTGCCATTATTCCTGCCTGAGAATGAATTGGTCGCTCTACGCCCATTCACTCCTCCTCACTTCACCGAATGGTCACCTTGTTCTGCTTCCGCCCGTCCGCGTGATCTCGCAAGTGCCTCAAGGCTGCAATCTGCAACTCCTGTCTGCATCACACTTTGAAGTACTGTGTCCGTCGTACTGGCGATGCGGCGGAGCTTTTACCGTTCTTTTACGTTTCGCCGACTACGTGGTGACACAAGCATCGGGCGTCATTCGTAAAATTCCCTGCAAGCTACTTGATATTGGACATGCGTTGTCCACGCAGCCAAGCACAAGAACATCGTCGATTCACGGATGACGGCAAGCGAACAGCGTCAGAAACCGCAACACAGGTGGTTCACGAGAAAGCTGTCGCCGAAGAATCGCGGGAACAGGGAACTGAGAAATGACAGCCGAGCTAGAGACCCCGATCGACCCTTGTCTTGAGAATATCGCACCGAAGCCGGTTGCCGTTGAACCCGCCACGAGGCTCATCCCCGCGGACGATTCAACCGGTTCAACCCCCGCCCCGGCGTCTGTGAAAAATTCTCAACCAACGAATTCCACAAGCAAGACCTGGAAACACGGCATCGACTGGCCGGTTTTTGCCTGGATTGCCTTTCTGCATCTTGGGGCGGTGGCAGCCCCGTTTTTCTTCACTTGGAAAGCATTCGGCCTATTGGTCGTCATGTGGTGGCTCACCGGCGGAATCGGAATTTGCCTGGGCTATCACCGGCTACTCACGCATGGCAGCTTTCAGACGTACCCCTTCATGCGACGGCTTATCGCCGTGTTGGGCTCTTTGGCTGGCGAAGGCTCACCGTTGATGTGGGTCGCCACCCATCGCAAACACCACGCCTTCAGCGATCAAGATGGCGACCCACATTCGCCACGCGATGGAGGTTGGTGGAGTCACGTTCTGTGGCTGTTCCCCAATCACGAGGAGGGTCGCCAAGAGGCCCTCTTCCAGCGATACGTGCCTGATTTGCTGAAAGACCCCTTCATGCCGTTCATGCACCGCACATTCCTGCTGTGGCATTGGGGGCTCGGTTTTTCGCTCTTCTTCGCCGGCTGGCTTTGCTGGGATGCGTACACCGGTTGGTCCTTTGTGTTCTGGGGCATGTTCCTGCGGCTCGTCATGGGGCTACACGCCACATGGCTGGTCAATTCAGCCACGCACATGTGGGGATATCGCAACTACGAAACGGCTGACGACAGCCGCAATCTGTGGTGGGTCGCTCTGATCACATACGGTGAAGGCTGGCACAACAACCACCATGCCTTCCAGAGAGTGGCTCGAAATGGTCATCGCTGGTGGGAATTCGACCCGACGTTCTATACCATTCGCCTGATGGAGAAGTTGCGATTGGCGTGGAAGGTGGTCGACAAAATCCCCCAATTTCGCAAACCCCTCGCAGGCAGTTGACCTAGAGAAGCATGCTTCATGGCCCGGGGAGGGGCTCCGCAATTGGGTGGCAAAGCGTGCTTTACTCCCCGCCACGCGAGGGGCAAGCGATTTGCGGTTGCAAATTGGCGACCGATCGTTAGATTTAGGGGCTTAAGTTGTTATGGGATTAGACAGTAGGAAAAAAAGCCTAAGCATCCCAAGTCAAAGACAGTGGTGTTTCGCGTGACGCGCGCAACCCTGGTACGAGCGGAGAACAGCGGTCACTGATGGCGATTACGAAAGAGCGTAAACAGGAAGTAATTGGGGAATTCAAGCGGGCCGATAACGACACCGGCTCGGCTGAAGTTCAAATCGCGATTCTCACGAATCGGGTGACCCACCTTACGGAACACCTGCAGACGCACCGGAAAGACTTCGCCAGTCGTCGCGGATTGTTGAAGATGGTCAGCCGGCGGCGACGCCTTCTGGATTACCTCCGTAGGGTCAGTCCCCAGCGGTATCTCGACATTATTCGGCGTCTCAATATCCGCAAGTAGCCAACCCCCTTGGCGACTTTCTCCGACCGGCTCAGAAGTTGTCGACCACGGCAAACGCCGGCTATCTGGACCATGCCTGCAATACAGCAAGCGCGGCCTCCGATGACGCCCCACGGTCTTTGACGCTTGATTCGGTCTCCGCCGGTCAGTTCTTCGTAGTTCGACTCGCGACGCGTTGTCGCACCAGACGAATGTACGAGAATCAGGCGAATCGATTGAGCGTGGGATACGGCAAGTTAGGAATCAGGAAAAATCGATGAAAAACAGCGTTGAAAAGAAAATTGGTGGAAGTTCCTTCTCATTTGAAACCGGACATCTCGCGAAACAGGCAGCCGGAAGTTGCTTGGTTCGCCGCGGCGACACGGTTGTGCTGGTTGCCACCGCAACGGGTTCGCCCCGATTCGGAATCGACTTTTTCCCCCTTACATGCGATTACCGAGAACGAACCGCTTCCGCGGGAAAGTTTCCCGGCGGATTCCTGAAACGCGAAGGTCGACCGACCATGAAAGAGACGCTGACCGCGCGTCTCATGGATCGTCCCATCCGCCCCTTATTTCCCTCGTGGTTCAACGATGAAGTCCAGGTCATGGCAACGGTGCTTGCCAGCGACAGACAGAACGATGGCGATGTAATGGCCATGAATGGCGCGTCGATGGCGCTGTGCCTGTCGGGCATGCCTTTTGAAGGGCCCATCGGCACGGTTCGCCTAGGCCTGATTGACGATCAATTCGTTGCGTTCCCCACGCAGGACGATCTTGAAGAGAGCGATCTTGATCTGGTCGTCTCCGGGAACCCCGAACAGATATGCATGATCGAGGGCTTCGCTCGCGAATTGCCTGAAGACCGCATGGCGGAGGCCATCGAGTACGCCCATACGATCATCAAAGAACTCTGTGCCTTACAGCTTGAGTTGGTCGAGAAGGTGGGCGTCGAAAAAACGCCATACGAAGTCCCCGAATCCGATGGGCTGAAAGAACGACTCATCGAGAAATTCGGCGAGCCGCTCAAGACTGCCAGACAGACCGACGGAAAGCACGCCAGAAGCGAAGCCTGTCGCGCCGTGAAAGAACAGGCACTGGCGGAATTGATCCCCGACCCGAAAGCCGACGACGCCATTGACGTAAAGGTTTTCAAGAAGGCCTGGCACGATGTTGAAGAACATGCCATTCGGGATCTCATCCTCGAAGGCAAACGATCCGACGGTCGGGCAAGCAATGAGCTGCGCGACCTGCATAGCGAGATTGATGTACTTCCCCGCGTCCATGGCTCCGCGCTTTTCCAGCGTGGTGAAACTCAGGCCTTGATCACCATCACCCTGGGAACATCGCGCGACGAACAGCGAGTCGATGGGCTCATCGACGAGTATTCAAAGAAGTTCATGCTCGATTACTACTTCCCACCCTATTCGGTGGGCGAATGCCGTCCGATCCGTGGGCCGGGTCGCCGGGAAATTGGCCACGGAGCATTGGCAGAACGAAGCGTGAAGCCTGTGCTTCCCGATCCCGAGACGTTCCCTTATACGATCCGCGTCATCTCCGACATTCTCGAATCGAACGGTTCCAGTTCGATGGCCAGCGTATGCGGTGCGACGCTCGCCCTGATGGCTGCTGGTGTGCCAATCACGAACCCCGTGGCAGGCATTTCCGTCGGTCTTGTGAAGTCTGATGAGAAATGGATCTTGCTCACCGACATTATCGGTGACGAAGATCATTTCGGCGATATGGACTTTAAGATCGCCGGCACGCAAAACGGGATCACCGGCATTCAGCTCGATCTCAAAGTGACGGGAATCGATCACGAAATCGTCCGTGCCACCCTAAAGCAATCGCGCGAAGCACGGATGGAGATCTTGAAGAACATGTTGACTGCCATTCCACAGCCCAGCGCCGAAATCTCTGACTGGGCACCACGGTTGCTGCGAACCAAGATCGATCCCGAGAAGATCGGGCTGTTGATTGGTCCTGGCGGAAAGAACATTCGTGCAATCCAAGAGAGCACCGGCGCCGTGATAGAAGTCGACGACGATGGGATCGTTCTGGTCGCCTGCGAAAACGCCGAAGGAGCCAAGAAGGCACTGTCGCGCGTCGAGGCCGTTACGGCAACGGTTCAAGTCGGCAAGATCTACGAAGGCCGTGTGACGAGCGTCAAGGACTTCGGAGCTTTCGTCGAAATCCTGCCGGGCAAGGACGGACTTTGCCACATCAGCGAGTTGGCCGATGGTTTCGTAAACAGCGTGGCCGACATTTGCAAAATCGGTGACGAGATGCCGGTCAAGGTCATCGCCGTCGACGAGCAAGATCGCGTCAAGCTTAGCCGCAAGGCCGCATTACAAGAGCAGGAGCAAGGACAAGAGCAGGCATCCTCTTAGTCCTGTCTAGCCGTGTAGGCCATGAGTGACGAGCTGGTTTCATCGTCGGAAGCCGAAAATCAGCGATTGCGTGCCCAGTACACGCAAATCGCCCAGCTCGCTGGCGGCTTGGCGCACGAGATCAAGAACCCGCTCTCCACGATTCGGCTCAACATGGAGTTGCTTGCCGAAGATCTGGGGGAACCTCAGACACCCAACGAGCGCCGGGCGCAAAACAAGATCGCCACCGTGCAGCGTGAATGCCAGCGGTTGCAAGACCTGCTGGAAGACTTCTTGAAATTCACGCGCGCTCATGCGCTCAATCCTCAGGTGTCCGATCTCAACGAAGAGGTTCAGTTCCTGCTCGACTTCTATCGCCCTCAGGCAGATGAAGCCGGCATCGAGTTGATCCCCTATCTTGCCACCAGGCTGCCTGCGGTGCAGTTGGACCGAGAAGTGTTCCGTGGTGCATTGTTGAATCTGGTGCTAAACGCCCAGCAAGCCATGCCCAATGGCGGCCAGATGGTCATTCGCACGCAGGCCACCCAGGGAGGTGGCGTGACGCTCGAACTCATCGATAACGGCGCGGGCATGGACGAACAGACGCGGTCGAAGATGTTCGACCCGTTCTTTTCCACCAAATCTGGCGGTTCTGGCTTGGGCCTGCCAACGACGCACAAGATTATCGAGGAGCATGGCGGGCACATCACCGTCGAGAGCGAACCAGACCGTGGAACGCGGTTCACCATCGAGTTGCCGCCGTCGGAATCCCAGAAATAACGTCACCGCGGTAGATCCCGGCCAAGATCCACCGGGGGGCACGGGGCACTTCTTTTCAGATTTGCTCGCAGTTTGCGCTCGGTTTGGCTATCATCATGGGGTTACCTGCCGATCCCTTGAAGGCACGACAAGGGGACCAAGCCCACCGGAACAATACGTGCATTGAGGCCACTACCATGTCGCAACTTCCTTCCACTCTGCGCGGCGTAGCTCGTTTCCTTACTCCCCTTCAACGGGGAGGGCGCCGCTCGAATCGTCTCTCTACATTGAACACTGCGGTATTCGGGCTGCGCCTCGAGCCGCTTGAGTCGCGGCTGCTGCTGACCGCGTTGGACGATTACATCGCCGCGCCAGACGCAAACTATGCGTTCCAGGTCACGAACACCTATGACGAAGACGGCTATACCGTCCTCATCGTCGACATGACATCGCAGCAGTGGCGGTCGCCAGAAGAAGTGGACCGCCCCTTGTGGAAGCACTGGCTACAGATCGTCGTACCAGACACGGTAACCGACGATACCGCGCTGCTGTTCATTAATGGCGGAAACAATAGTAATCCAGAACCACAGTTGGGCGACAGCGGTCTAGATCAACTCATTGCTATGGC
Organism: uncultured Planctomycetaceae bacterium; assembly: GCA_964576465.1. Classification (GTDB taxonomy): domain Bacteria; phylum Planctomycetota; class Planctomycetia; order Pirellulales; family JAEUIK01; genus CAZNXE01. The sequence continues at coordinate 5,991 of CAZNXE010000035.1, read as the reverse complement.
GTTGACGTCCAACGCAGTGACGGTGACGCTGCCTACCGTACCGAACCAAAGCCTAATTTTCTCGGACGAATTTTTCCTCGACTTCACGAACATCGGACCAGATGGAGAACCAACCAAAGTACCGATCCCACGCAGTGAAGACGCGATTATTGCTTACACGTTCGACAAATTCATCGACAATTATCCGAACCTGGATGACAACACCTGGCCGTTGCTGCTGCCGATGGTCAAGAGCGCCGTCCGAGCGATGGACACGGTGCAAGCGCTTGGAGATACAAATCCCAATGTGCCGGAGATCAACGACTTCGTCGTCACTGGCGGCTCGAAGCGAGGTTGGACAACTTGGCTAACCGCCGCGGTGGACGACCGCGTGAAAGCCATCATCCCGGCAGTTGCCGATTTACTGAATTTCGGTCAACAACTCATCCATCATAAAGAGGCCTATGTAGGCGTCACGGATTTCATCATCGATGGCTACTCGTTGGCAATCGCCGACTACGTGCTCTTCGATCTGCCAGAACGGTTCCAGTCGGAAGCGGGTGAGGCACTCTTGGAGATTGTCGATCCGTACCTGTATCGCGACCGCTTGGTGCAACCCAAGTATCTGGTGAACTCACCCGGCGACGAGTTTTTCGTGACAGACTCCTCGCAGTTCTATTTCGATCAACTTCCAGGTGACAACTACCTGCGCTATGTGCCCAACACCTCGCATGGACTGAACCAAGACGCGGTTGATGGAATCACACAGTTCTTCCGAGCCATTGTGGAAGAGCAGGATCTCCCCGAGTTGTCGTGGACGTTTGAGAACGATGGCAACACAATCACCGCGATCACGCCGGACACTGCTTCCTTGGTTGGCCCAAATAGCGTGAAACTCTGGCAAGCCAGCAATCCCAATTCGCGTGACTTCCGCTATGGCGCAGGGCTTGGACCAGGCGGAGGGCCCGCGGGTCCGATCTGGACGTCGACGGTTTTGGTGGATCAGGGGGGCGGGACGTATGTGGCCAACCTGGAGTCGCCAGAGACGGGAGCGAGGGCGTTCTTCATCGAGATGGTCTTCGAGAGTGGAGATACCACACCGTTTACCTTTACGACCGAGGTGAGCGTCATCGGCCGCACCGAGGGAGCCGTCAATGTGGCTCCAATTGCGGGCGACGATTCTGTCAACACCACCAGCACCGCCACGGTCTCGATCGACGTGCTGACGAACGATCAAGATCCCGACGGTTCGATCGATCCCGCTTCGCTGGTAATCGTCGATCCTCCCGACTTTGGCAATGCTTCTGTCAACGCCGAAACCAACCAAATCGTCTACACATCCAATCCAGGATTTGTCGGGGCCGACACGCTCTCCTACCGCGTGCGCGACAACGACGGAACGCTCTCCAATGCGGCAGTAGTCACCATCAACGTGTCAGACCTTAATACCTCGCCGACCGCTGTCAACGACGACATGACCACGTTCAATAGCACCTCGGTTCTGATCGACGTTCTGAACAACGACAGTGACAGCGATGGCGATCTTGATCCGACGAGTGTCAGCATTCAAACAGCGCCGAACAACGGAACCGCCACGCCTGATGCCGTCACCGGCAAAGTGACCTACACCCCCACCCCCGGCTTCGTGGGGATCGATACCTTTACTTATGTTGTGGATGATACGCAGGCCGGCACGTCGAACATTGCTACCGTTACGGTCGAAGTGCTAGACATCGGGATCGGCGAAGACAGCGTGGGCGTCTACAACCCCGGCACGGGTACGTTTTTCCTGCGTTTCACGAACAACTCTGGCGTGGCCGATGTGCCGGCGTTCAATTTTGGTAGCCCCAACGGCCAACTTCCGATTGTCGGTGACTGGAACGGTGACGGGGTCTCGACCATCGGGCTATACAATCGCAACACGGGCCAGTTTAGACTCCGCAATTCCAACGATGCTGGCCCGGTCGATGTTCCGCTGTTTATCGTTGGTTCCCCCGAGGGACTTCCCATTGTCGGCGACTGGAACGGCGACGGTGTCGATTCGGTGGGGGTCTACAACCCTGCTACCGCCACGTTCCAATTGGTCAACGGCCAGGGCACAAACCCCGGACCGGTCACGCAATTTCAGTTTGGCCCCCCGGGCTGGGTTCCTATTGCCGGCGATTGGGACGGCGACGGCTCCGATTCCATCGGCCTCTACAATGCCCAAACCGCGACGTTCTTCCTGCGAAACAGCAACAGTACCGGGGTGGCCGATGTCATCCCCTTCAACTACGGGCTGCCCAACTGGACCCCAGTGATCGGTGACTTCGACGGCGATGGCGACGACACGGTGGGCGTCGTCAATCAGGACACGGCAACATTTTTTCTGCGTAACCAGAACGATTCTGGCGTGGCCGATGTACCAGGCTTCAACTACGGCATTCCCGGTTGGTCGCCACTGATCGGACGTTATTATCAGGCGCCCAATCAATCCGCCAGCGCAACGTTTGGCGGCGGCGGACCCGACGCCGGTTCCATAGTTCCCTCGGGCGTTGCCGAATTGGTCGGGTTTTCGTTAGTCACCGGGCTCGATCCTCGCTCGGTCGGCGCTGCTGGAGCCTCGCAACAGGGAGCCTCCGTCCAGCGACCAGTAGCGAACCTGGTTCAAGGGCCAATTCCGGCGTCCAACTCCACGACCGATGCCACGCTGGAAGACGGAGTAGATTTCGGGATACTCACCCCAGAACTCGAGTCCCTGGTTGCCCAAGCCCTGAGCACCAACAACCCCGATCGCTCTCAACTGGACCAGATCATCGATGATGTCTTCGAGGATCTAGACTTCTAAACCACGCTTGTTTCTCCTCGTGCAGCGGCCTCGCAGGCATCCGCGTTGCCCGGTTTGCCCCTGCTCGGCGCTAGTCCGTCGGCGGTCGATTCGATATCATCGGGCGCATGACTCCCACGGAAAATGCTGAAGCCACATCGACGTCGGCATCGCCAAAAGGCGTGTTGATCATCGATAACGAAGAAGCGCATGCGCAGGCAGTTGCCGAAAGCCTGGACCGCGTTGGCTATGCGTGTACCGTGGCGACCTCCGGCACCGAAGGCGCCGAACTGCTAGAGCGTGGCGACTATTACGTCATCATCACCGACCTCATGATGAACGATCTCGACGGTCTGGAAATTCTGGCCAAAGCCAAGCAAGACCTGCCCGACGCCGAAGTGGTAATTGTCACGGGCCACGGTTCCGTGCCTTCGGCGGTTACGGCGATGCAACAAGGGGCCTTCAACTACCTGCTCAAGCCGCTGGACATGCGGCAACTGCGAACCGTGATTGAAAAGGCTTGCCTTGCTGGCGACCTGCGCCGAAAGAACTTTGAACTGAATCGCCGCCTCGACGAAAAGTTCGGCTTCAAGGGCGTCGTCGGGTCCAGCTCTCAAATGAACGGCGTCATCGACCGCCTGAAACGCATCGCTCCTACCAACGCCAGCGTGCTGATACAGGGAGAGACCGGCACCGGCAAGGAACTCGTCGCCCAAGCGCTTCACCAAAACAGCCCCCGAAAAAACAAGACCTTCGTGGCACTCAACTGCGCGGCCCTCAGCGAGAACATTCTCGAAAGTGAACTGTTCGGTCACATTAAGGGCGCGTTCACCGACGCGTCGACCGACCGCATCGGAAAGTTTGAATATGCCCATGGCGGGACGTTGTTTCTCGACGAAGTCGGCGATATGCCGCTGGCCACGCAAATCAAGCTGCTGCGTGTTCTCGAAAGTGGCGAAATCACGCGTGTCGGATCAAACGACCCCATCAAGGTGAATGTGCGAATCGTCTCGGCCACCAACCGCAACCTGGAAGACGCCATCGAAGCCGGCACGTTTCGGCCCGATTTGTACCACCGGCTGAAAGTCGTCACCATTGAGCTACCAAATCTGTGTGACCGCAGCCAAGACATCCCACTATTGATTGACCACTTTATCAAGCAACTTGCAAAACAACACGACAAGACAATTAAGAGCATGTCGACGGCCGCACGGCGAGGGCTGATCGCCTTTCGATGGCCAGGGAACGTCCGCCAACTTCGCAACGTCATCGAGAGCATGATCGTCGTCGACTTCGACGGCGTGCTCGACGTCGACGATTTCCCAACAGAATTATCACAGCCCAGCACGGCATCCGACACCGTTCCTCCAGGATCGCTGGGCACCTTGGTTGGCAAGTCGCTTTCAGATGTCGAGGGGCTGTTCATCGCTGAAACGTTGCAGGCCACCGGGGGCAATCGCGAAGAAGCGGCCGCCATGCTCGGGATCGGCGAGCGGACCCTCTATCGAAAAATCAAGGAGTATGGGCTCTAGGTTGTTTGACTGAGCCTTCGCCAGCACCGCGAGATCACCCAATCCACCGATGGTAAATCACACGATCATTCCAGTGGCATAATCGTGTGGACGGCCCCGACGAACGCCCTGCTTCGTCAGACCGTTAGACAATGGACGAACGGAATCGATGCCAAACATTCATCAACTATCGCCGAGTGTCATCAATAAAATCGCCGCCGGCGAAGTCATCGAGCGGCCAGCAAGCGTCGTCAAGGAATTGCTCGAGAACGCAGTTGATGCCAAAGCCACACGCATCGAGGTCTCGGTGCAAAAGGGCGGTGCCGAACTCATCAGGGTTGCCGACGACGGTCACGGTATTGCAGCCGAGGAACTTCCCCTGGCCGTTGCCAGTCATGCCACCAGCAAGATCGACGACGCCGATGATCTGTTTCAAGTGGCCACGCTCGGATTCCGGGGCGAAGCGCTGGCCTCGATCGCGGAGATCAGCCGGTTTTCCCTTCAAAGCCGCACTCACCATGCAGCCTCGGGCGCACGCCTGGACGTTTCCGCCGGTCGCGCGGAGGTCGTCGTCCCCTGTGGCTGCCCGATTGGAACGACCATCGAGGTTGGCGACCTGTTTCTCAACACCCCTGTGCGGCGAAAATTTCTCCGCACGACACAGACCGAGATGGGACACATTTCCGAGGCGTTCATCCGCATTGCCTTGGCTCATCTCGACGTCCATTTCACGCTGCGGCACAACGACCGCCTCATACACGACCTGCCCCCGACCGAGAATTGGGGCGATCGCATCGCAGTGCTGTTCTCTCGAGAGTTGGCTGAAAACCTGATTTGGGTCGAGAGCGACGACAACCATGTGCGACTCTCAGGTTATGTGGCACACCCGAGTCAGAGCCGGGGCAATCAGCGCATGCAGTATCTTTTCCTGAACGGACGTCACATCCGCGACCGTTCGCTCCAGCATGCACTTGGCGAGGCCTACCGCGGCCTATTGCTCACCGGTCGCTCGCCCATCACATTTCTCTCGCTCGAGATGCCGCCTGAGGGCGTGGATGTCAACGTACATCCAACCAAGTTGGAAGTCCGCTTTCTCGACGGATCGCGATTGTATAGCCAGTTGCTAGGAACGCTTCGCACCAAGTTTCTCTCAACGAACCTCGACACGCGTCTGCAAACCCCCACCACCTCCGAAACAGATTCCTCCCATGACACCGGCGTGGCAGCCAAAATCAAGCAGGAGATGGTGGCCTGGGCACAGGGACGCCCTGCAGAATCACGCTTCGAGCCACGCCCCGGGATGACGGTCGATCGCCCACCCGCTCCGCATTCCGATTCAAGCAACTTCTCTTCGGCAGCGCGTGCCCGACAGCCGTTGGTGCTGAACAAACTTGACGAAAGCTGGCAATCAGCCACCGGAGTTTCGTCGCCCGACGCGCCCTTGGACCGCCATCCCACCACTTCTGAAGACGGCGGCACCCAGTTGTCGGAGGTCTCAACACCCCAGGCTTCTGTTGCAACCGGCGCCCCGACCGCGGCACTGCAAATCCACAACCGCTACTTGGTCTCGGAGACCGAAGACGGCATGGTGGTGATCGACCAACATGCCCTGCACGAACGAATTCTATACGAGCAACTCCGAGACAAGGTCGCCTCGCAAGCGTTGGAAATGCAAAAACTGCTGATCCCCGAGCC
>CAZNXE010000034.1:18029-29027 GCA_964576465.1 uncultured Planctomycetaceae bacterium | reverse complement strand
TCGCGGAGGGAGACCATGCCGAAATGCCTGGCCGCCTCACGGAGATCTTCGGTGCTTCGGTTCTCCATAATCATGTCCCGCAGGTCGTCGTTGATGACCATGAGCTCGAACAGGCCGACGCGGCCTTTGAAACCGGTGTTGTTGCAGGTCTCGCAGCCAGCGCCGCGATAGAACTTCTTGTCGGCGACCTCGTCGGGCGTGAGCCCCATATCGGCCAAGGTCTCGGTCGTGGGGCGAGTCTGCTCACGGCACTCGGAGCAGATGCGCCGCACGAGCCGTTGGGCCAAAATGGCTTCGACCGTGGCGGTGATGAGAAACGGAGGGATCCCCATATCCATCAATCGCGTGACCGTGGCCGGCGCATCGTTGGTGTGCAACGTGCTGAACACGGTGTGCCCGGTGAGCGATGCCTGAACGGCAATTTCGGCCGTCTCCGTATCGCGAATCTCGCCGACGAGGATCTTGTCGGGGTCTTGTCGCAGAATGGCCCGAAGACACGAGGCGAACGTATTGCCGATCGACGCGTCGATCGGCACCTGTATAATGCCGTCGATATCGTATTCGATGGGGTCTTCGGTCGTAATAAGTTTCTCGGTAATCACGTTCAGTTCGCTCAAGGCAGAATAGAGCGTTGTGGTTTTGCCCGAGCCAGTTGGCCCGGTGACGAGGATGATGCCGTTGGGCTTGTGAATGACTTCGCGAAAACCCTTCATGGTCTCGGCGTTCATGCCCACCTTGTTCAAGTCGAGCGAGACGACCGAGCGATCGAGAACCCGCATGACGACACTTTCGCCGAACATGGTGGGAAGTACGCTAACCCGGAGATCGACGGGATGCCCTGCGACAGCCAGTTCGATCCGCCCGTCTTGGGGCATACGTCGTTCGGCGATATCGAGGTTGGCCATCACCTTGATGCGCGTGGTAATTGCGAAGGCCAAGTGACGCGGCGGCGGCACCATTTCGTACAGCACGCCATCGGCCTTGATGCGAATCTTGAACTCCTCCTCGAACGGCTCGAAGTGTAAATCGCTGGCGTGATCTCTGATGGCCAGCAACAGCACCATGTTGAGCAGCTTTCGCACCGGAGCACTGTCGGCCAGCGCTTCAACGCTTGTCAGATCGATGGGCCCATCGCTACTGATCGACTCGGCAATCTTCTGCAGATCGGCATCGTCTTCCATATTGGAGACGAGTGTTTCAACACTTTCACCGCTGACCGCGTAATAACGTTCGAGTGCCGCGAGCACGTCTGTTTCGGTGGCCACGACTGCACGGACTTCGTAGCCCAAAAAGTTGCGTAATTCATCGAGGATCTGAAGCTTTTGGGGATCGCACATGGCGATGGTCAGCACGCCGTCCTTGAAGCTCACCGGGATAATGCGATACAGAACCGCCATCGGCTCGGTCACATAGCCCAGCACTTCTTGAGAGATGGTCGCGTCGGCCAAGGAGATGGTCCGCATGTTCATCTGTTCGGCCAGCGCTTGCGCGAGCTTATCGTCGGTGATGAAGCTCATGCTTTCGGCCACCTGACCGATCATCTCGCCCGGCCGATTCTGTTGTTCTTCCAACAACATTTCGAGCTGTTCGTCGGTGATGAAACCTAGATCGACCAGAATCTGACCTAAACGGCGAATTGCCATATCAACACACTCTCTCGGATGCCTGAACGGATGCGGGAGTCGGCCTCACGCGAACAAACCTATGAAGATTGGTAGAAAAAACATCACCACGACCGGCGAGATTGACCCACGGCAGAATTTGCGTGGGACATGCGACGATCGACAGCAGCCGAATGCATCGGCAAAGCATGCAACGCTCCAGGACCACCGGTGTCGACTGCCAATCGACACCAGACCCGATAGGTACGTAATTCAAATTGTTGGTGGCCCGCCGCGATGGGCGACAAGAGGAAGACGAAACCGAGTTACTCCTCGTCGTCCTCATTCTCTTCGTCGTCCATGCCGCTTTCGACTCGATCGATTCGAGCCGCAAGTTCATCTGAATTGTTAGCCTTCATCATCACGTCGTCCTTCACACAGGTGCCATTGCGCCACAAGTGAAACAGGGCGTCGTCCAACAACTGCATGCCGTGCTTGGCACCCGTTTGAATGGAAGAGGTGATGCGGAAGGTTTTGTTTTCTCGAATCAGGTTTGCAATGGCCGGCGTGATGACGAGCATTTCGTGCGCGGCGACCCGACCGCCGCTGACCTTGGGCAACAATGCCTGCGAGAGCACCGCGATAATCGATGTTGATAACTGCACGCGAATCTGGTCTTGCTGACTGGCTGGAAACACATCGATGATGCGGTTCACCGTTCCCTCGGCGCCCGTGGTATGAAGCGTGCCGAACACAATATGGCCCGTTTCCGCGGCCGTGATGGCGGCTTCGATCGTTTCCAGGTCGCGCATTTCACCGACGAGAATCACGTCAGGATCCATCCGCAACGCGCGACGAATGGCCTCGGGAAACGATGGCACATCGACGCCAATCTCACGCTGATTGACGGTCGACTTCTTGTGATAGTGATAAAACTCGATCGGATCTTCGATCGTGATGATGTGATGATCGATCGTCGTATTGATGTAGTTGATCATGCTGGCCAGCGTCGTGCTCTTGCCCGAGCCTGTTGGGCCGGTGACCAGAAACAAACCGCGTGGCCGCATGCAAAGATCTTTGCAAGGCCATGGCAACGCCAACTCCTCCATGGACATGAAGTTGTTGGGAATCTGCCGCAGCACCATGCCAACATTGCCGCGCTGCTTGAAAACCGACACGCGAAATCGGGCCGCATCGCCAAAGGCGAACCCAAAGTCGGTTCCGCCGACTTCCTGCAACTCCTGCTGACAACGCTCTGGCGAGATGCTCTTCATCAGCGCCACGGTATCTTCAGGGGCCAGCTCTTTGGTGTCGAGCTTGCGCAAGTGGCCATGCAGCCGAATCACCGGCGGCTGTCCAACAGCAATGTGCAGATCGCTGGCGCCTTGATTGACGACCGTCTGCAGCAGCTTATCGACAAGAATGGAGCCCATGGGCCTTCACCACCTCTGGCACAACCGGAGCGCTACCCCCCACGCCACCGGGCTGCCGAGGACCTCTTTCTCACGGCCTACTGTTCCGAACGCACCCCGCCTCAACCTAGCTGGCAGCCGCTTGAATCGGCGGCCGCCCATCTAAGCCCGACCCGTGGATAGGTTTGAGCCCTTCTCCCCCACACGAACATGCCTGGATTGTAATCCAGGGCTCAACTCCCACACGCGATTATTCGTAGCCCGACTCCTGGGCTCAAGTAAATCGTTCCAATCGACGCAACCAGAACCCGGCTACATGTTCATCTATACACTTACTTTACATTGACTCCCGCAGGGCGTGACGACGCCTCTTCAAGAGCCGTTACATCCCGTTTCCTCAGTCACCGCAAGATTTCAAATGGCCAGATTTCTTGACCATCAAGCGGTTGTGCGGGCGTGGGTTATGTTGTGCCTGGCCGACGATACCGTGAAGAGGAGATTCGCCGGTTTACCCTGCCAGCTTTGCCACTCGAAAAACCTCATCGAGCGTCGTGACACCCTTCATGGCTTTGTCGATCCCGTCCTCGTAGAGTGTGTGCATCCCCTGTGATATAGCGACTTTACGAATTTCTTGCGTCGGTGCTCCCTTAAAGGTCATCTCGCGAATCTTCGAGGTTAGCAACATCAATTCAAAGATGCCTTGCCGTCCTCGGTACCCGCCACGACCGCAGTTACCGCACCCTTTTCCACGCATGAAGGTCGCCGTGCTGGCCATCTCAGGAGTGATGCCGGCGGCCTCCAATTGGCTTTCGCTGGGCATGTAAGGCTGCTTGCATTTGGTGCAGGTCACTCTCACCAAACGCTGTGCAAGGACCGCGATTACGCTGCTTGCGACCAAGTATGCGGGCACTCCCATGTCAACCATTCGTGTAATAGCACCGGGCGCATCGTTCGTGTGTAGCGTACTGAATACCAAGTGTCCAGTAAGAGATGCCTGGATTCCCATCTCGGCTGTTTCCTGATCTCGCATCTCTCCAACAAGGATGACGTTCGGTGCCTGACGCAGCATCGAGCGGATAATTCGGGCAAAATCCAGCCCAATACTGTGCTTTACTTCCACCTGATTGATCCCGGGCAGATAGTACTCGACCGGGTCTTCCGCAGTGATAATCTTGCGATCGGGCCGGTTCAGCTCGTTCAGCCCCGCATAGAGAGTGGTTGTTTTTCCAGATCCTGTCGGCCCGGTGACCAGAATAATGCCGTTCGGGCGGCGAATAAGAGCCTTGAAGACCTTGTAGTCGTTATCGGACATGCCCAATTGACGCACGCCAACCCGAATGCTGTCCTTATCGAGGAGCCGCATAACGACCGACTGGCCGTGATTCGTCGGCAGCACACTCACCCGCAGGTCGAGCTCTTTACTGCCGATGGTAACCTTGATTCGGCCGTCTTGAGGCCGCCGCCGCTCGGCAATGTCCATCTTGGCCATAATCTTTATGCGAGACAGCATGGCACCCAGCAGGCGGCGGGGCGGGCTATCGCGTTCGACCAGCACCCCATCCACCCGATAGCGGACGCGGATGCGGTCTTCGAAGGGCTCAATGTGGATATCCGAGGCCCGAAGTTGAACGGCCTCGGTGATGATCAATTGAACCAGACGCACGATGGGGGCGCTGGTCTCGTCGATGACATCTTCTTCGGCGGCCGCATCATCCTCGGTTTCGGTAAAGTCGATCGCCGTATCGGTGAACTCTTGCAGCATCGAGTCGGCACTTTCGCCCTCGGTCTGGCCGTAGTGACGGTTGATCGACTCTTGAATGCTTTCTCGGGGAGCCAGCGCAATCTCAATCTTGCGATTGAGAATGAAGCGTAGTTTGTCGAGCGTGTCCAAATCCAGCGGATCGCTGACGACCACCTTCAGTGCGTCGCCCTCTTCCGAAAGGGGCAAAATCGCGTTTTCGCGGACTACCGACTCCGGCACAAGCTCGATGATCGCCGGGGGAACGACAACTTCGTCCAGATTGATGAAATCAAGGCCCTGCTCTTCTGCAATGGCCCGCATGACTTCATCGCCGGTCGCATATCCCAGGCGCACCAGCGCCTCGCCGGTCGTAACGTTTGAAGCACGCCCTAGCTGGTCGGCCTCGGCCAACTGGTCGGTACTGATCACACCTTGGCGAACGAGGTTATCGAGGTATTTCTCAGTCGCCATATTCTCACTCGCCATGCTACAACCTGCCGCTAAGGGTGGTGGCCGACGGCCTGAAGACTCTGTTCCGGGTAGAGGTTGCCTGATGCACCGCCACGATAGATCGAACCGCCGTCAGATTCTCAGGCGGCCGGTCAGAAGCATGGGCGGGGGGGTGCTGAACGAGCCGTCGATTGGGCATTCGTGTATGGACGCCCGCATCAAAGATTCCGCAGTATCCCGAGGCTATCTACAAGCTAATAACGACCTAAACCCTTGTCAACCAAGGCAATCGCGTTATTCGCCGATTTACGAACGTCCGAAGGTTTCGGCACTAGAATCGCCACAAAGCAGCCGCATCGACCGCTGATCTGGGATTAGAACGGGCTTTGGGAGGCTTGTCTCCGCCTCAATTGAGAAGCAAAGGCCTGCGTTTGCGAAGCCTAATAACGTCGCCGGACACGTCGTTTGGGCTGCTGCATCGCCTCGAGCAGTTGTTCCAACTCTGCTTGCAGGCGAGTCCGTCGACTGCGTGTGATCGGATCTGAATCGAGCGGACCGCTTGCCGACTCCGCCTCGAGTGGCTCTGTCTCGGAGACGGGCTGCGCCATCAAGGCGATTCGTGCGTTCCGTGCATCGGCGCGAAACTGCGAGGCCAACTCGCGAAGTTGGTCGCCTTGGAAATACAAATCACGACGTTCAAGCTGATTGGCGACATCATCGAGCTGCTCGGCAGAGCTTCGCAGTGCATCGATGCGGGTCTCAATGCGGTTGATTTCCGCTGGATCGCTCAGAGCGCCGACTTGGGGCACTCCGCTTGGGTCGATGTCGTACCACGGATTCAGCGGTTCGGACGCCGTTGAAATCTCTTCCTCATTCGACAGGTGGATAGAATACTCATCGCTCGCGGATCTGGTGGGGGCTTGCGCTGCAAACATCCGCCGATAATAGTCGATCAACCTACGTTTGGTGGCTTGTTCGTTGGTTTCCTCGGCGTCGACGACCTCCGGAGAACGAAAGACACTGCCCTTCAGAACGCCAGGACCGAGCGACTCCATGAGATCAACAATCTCCTGCACGGTCTTCGTTTCCGTGCCGCTGAGTGGCCGCGATTCGTCATCGTCAGCCTGCTCGTCGCACGTTTTGTCAGACGAACAAACGCCGGTCAGTATCCGAGGCGCCGTCGTACCGTACCTGCAATACTTGCAAGCAGAAGAACGGTCACTGGAAGTGCGTTGGGATACAACGCGACTCGTGGCGGCATCAATCAACAACGGCTGCCGCTCGGGGACAATCTTGTGGTCGGCCAATTTCACGGCTTGGCTCAAACCATAGGCTGCCGTTCGCAGCAGCAGCGGCGGCTTGTTGGAACGAAAGGGAGTGAGTTTTTCGAGCAAATGGGTTTCTTCCTGGTGCGGTTCCAGGCGTCCTTTTCCCGATGAGGCAGCCGCGATCGGGGCAAGACGAAAGCCGGGCGACAGTTCTCGGCGGCTTTGGTCTTGGACGGCAATCGACGGCTGATTGCCATCTGAAACGGCGTTGGATCGCGACGCGCCAAGCGTTGACTCGGCGCGTGACTCCTCGGCTTGCGCTCGATGGCAAAACAGAACGGACCATGTGAGTACCGCAATCAGGCCCAAACGCACACCCATACTGATCACCTCCCTGTGACCCAACGGATCGAGAATATCTTCGCCGCAACTTCAAGCTTGGAAAGCAATTTCCAAAGCGTTGAAATCCGACGTTTCAAAGGGCGAGCATTATAGGAGCCTGCCGCACTCGGATAACAGTCCAATCCGAGAGCTACCGTGCTAGCTAACTAGCATCGCAAACAGCCTTCCCGCGGCCATTTATTGCGATTTTAACTCCACGGGGATCGTGTCGATCTTGGCAGCCAAAATAAAGTCGTTCTCCGAGAGGCCGCCGATGGCGTGCGTCCAGATTTCGATCGACACGTTGCGATAGCCCTCGAGATGGAGGTCAGGGTGATGCCCCTGGGCTTCGGCTACTTCCGCAATGCGATTGAAGAAGTCGATCGCCGCAAGAAAATTCTTGGCCTGCCAGTCCTTGCGAATGCGTTGCCCCTGATGCGAGGATCGCCACCCAGGAAGCTTCGTCAGTTGCGACTCGGCTTCTTCAAGCGTGCAAGGGTCAACGCCACCCTCACACGGAAGGCACTTTTTCGCAATGAGCTGATCGGGTGTTTGAGTCTTCATCGTTGATCTACCTTGTCGAAAAACGCTCGGTCGTCGCGATGCGACTGTAGCCCTCAGGAAAGCAGTCCCTGAACTCAGAGTCGGTTGTACCGCGCGCATTCACACCGAACAAACACTCTTTTGGAATATCCCGATCCAATAGCCAGGAAGCGAATCCACAGCCACTTTGGTTTAGGCGAGCGGCGAATGAGAATATCCCAACCCGACGCGTGAGCGAGGGACCAACCGGTAATACACTGCGTTCCCTCGCTTACGCGTCGGGTTGTGATTGGTACGTTCTTATTTGCCGCACGCCTTATACCAACCGAGTATTTCGGTGGGGCACTGGTCGAGACAGTGAGACGTGGCAGGAATTGAAGAATGTGCGTTAGGCGGCTGCTCGAGTGCCGTCTACCTGCTGTAAGCTCGACCAACGATCGGCAGGCATGTTGATTGCCAGCTTGAGCGATCCTTTCGCTCCGGCAAACACGCGGTCGTAGACACAGGAAACGTGCCAACGGGCACCCGTGGCGGCCAAACCTTCAGCGATCTTTCCTTCCAGACGATTCAGGCGACTGTCACTGCCAGAGAGCAGAACGTGGTGCAGCGGCGACTCCTGACTCTGTTGTTCGTCCTTTGCGATCAGTTGCAGAATGCCACTCACGATGGGATCGGTAATCGACTTACATGCCGGACCCAGGGGCACCGTGAGATCGCTACGATTCGCCCTTAGGATCGAATGCCATGTGATTCGATCTTCTGGCTTAGGATGCGAACTGAACATGGAACATAGTTCGATCGTCTCGGTACCGATATCGACGAGAATTGTGTCGTGTAGGTGATTCAAGCCGTAGGCGACGGCAAACGGTGAGGGGACAACCATTGCCGCGTCGAACGTGCCGCGACAGGCTTCCAAGAGGCTCACTTTGTATTCATCCGAAGCGTGCAACGGGAGACTGATCGCTCCGAAGACGGAGATCCCATCCGCGGGCGTGACGTGTGATACGGCATATTCGATCAACAACCGCGCCGCCTCGCGGTGCGCTCGAATGTCGTCCTCGGAGAACTTGGACGATGCGTGGTCGCTGATCTTTAACAACCCGTCGGCGAAGGGTCGCACTAGGTGAAGAGATGACTCCCCAGCAACAGCCTGCTCGCCAAAGACCGCATCGCCGTTCAGTGCGGTTTTGCCGGTACGATTTTTCGGCCAACCTACGACACTGCTCACCACGGCACGTTGCCCGATGGACGATGTGACGGACGTCTTTCGGGCACCCACATCCAGGCCCACAAATACTGCCTCGCCTCGCATGATCCGTCTCTCGCCAACATGAAACTGGCTTGGCATAGTTCAATTCGACGACATTGCGACCGTAGACCCACCGAAATACTGCCTTCGCTTTGCCAAGGATGTTGGCTAGCAATGCATCGTTTGCATCGAGGACAATCGTGGCTTCTGCATCGGTGTACGTAGTGCCAAGTTTTCTTCAAACACTTGGTTTAACAGAAGCCGATCTGCTTCAAGCGAACTATCCGCTTTCAATCGGGGGTTGCGGTGATTCTCATCATCGGAAATTCGTCCTGGAGCAGCTTCGTCGATGGTGAACGACTCTTCAAGTTCGCACTCTTCAGTGTTTTGAAGAGCCGACTCGGGATCGATGAACGCAAGCCTCGGTACATTGCCTGAAGCTTGCGGTGTTTGCCACAACCACCATGCGACCACCCACCCGGCAATCGCCATGCAAACGGCAAATCCAGCGACGAAGCTGAGCAGAATAATCCACCACGCATCCATGAGGGCCCCCCCTCCGAAATGCAGCCTCACGACGATGTCCAAGCAGACAAGAGGCACCAAAGAGTGGTATCGGTTGTGTCGATTAGCCAACTTGAGGAGGGATGCGGGCTCGGGCGTAACCTAGGCAGGACAGCACTTTCGCAGTGGTCGATCTCGCGGCGACCCGCGAAAGGGAAATCGCGGTCAATGCCACGCAAAGTCGCCCGCATTCACGCTGGGCAGGTTGCTCACGCCCATCAAATGCCGGTCAACCGCTCGGGCAGCCTCGCGTCCTTCGTGGATGGCCCATACGATGAGCGACTGACCACGACGAACATCGCCCGCGGCAAAAATTCCTTCGACGCTCGTGTGATAGTATTCGTCCGCCTTGATGTTGCCCTGCCCATCAAGCTCGATCTGAAGTTCGTCGATGGGGCCCTTGCGCTCGGGACCTACAAAGCCCATTGCCAGCAATACAAGCTGACACGGCCATTCCTTTTGGGTGCCCTCGATCTCGTGAAACGCCATCCGTCCCGACGCATCGGGGGCCCACTCGATCTCGACCGTAATCAAGCTCTTCACATGTCCTTGATCGTCGGAATGGAATTCCTTGGTCAGCAAACTCCAATGGCGATCGCAGCCTTCTTCGTGCGAGGAGCTGGTGCGGAGAATGATTGGCCACGAAGGCCATGGTGTGTGATCTGGGCGCTCGTTGGAGCGGGGAAATTCGCCAACATCCGGTGGCTCGGGCAGCAACTCGAACTGTGTGACGCTGGTGGCTTGCTGTCGATTGGAAGTTCCCGTGCAGTCACTGCCCGTATCTCCACCACCGATGACGATCACGTCTTTGCCGGTAGCGGTAATCGACACATCACTGGGGATCTCATCGTTTTGATTTCGCTTGTTTTGTTGTGGTAGGAACTCCATTGCGAAATGGACACCCTTGAGATCGCGGCCTTCAATCGGCAGATCGCGCGGCTGCGTCGAACCCATGCACAGCAACACGGCATCGTACTGCTTTCTCATATCGGCAACAGTAACGTCGACGCCAACGTTGACGTTACAGTGAAATTCGATGCCTTCGTCTTCCAACTGTCGAACGCGTTGCCAGACACGCGATTTTTCGAGCTTGAAGTCCGGGATGCCATACATCAGCAATCCACCAGGACGGTCGGCGCGCTCGAAGACCGTGACCTGATGTCCGGCGCGATTGAGTTGTTGTGCGGCGGCCAAGCCCGCGGGACCACTGCCGACGACGGCCACATTCTTGCCGGTCCGCGTCTCGGGAGGCTGTGGCTTGATCCAGCCTTCCTCGAACCCACGATCGGCAATCGCCACTTCGATTTGCTTGATGGAAACGGGGTCTTCGTTGATTCCTAGAACACATGCCGACTCGCACGGTGCGGGACAAACGCGACCGGTGAACTCGGGGAAGTTATTCGTGGCGTGCAATCGGTGCAGGGCTTCTTCCCATCGATGGCGGTAAACCAAGTCGTTCCAGTCGGGAATGATGTTGCCCAGCGGACAGCCGGTGTGACAGAACGGAACCCCGCAATCCATGCAGCGGGCCCCTTGCCGCGAGAGTTCGTCCTCCGGAAGAATCTGAAGGAACTCGTTGTAATGCTGAAGCCGCTTTTCAGGCTTTTGCTTGGTGATCTTTGCACGCTCATGTTCCATAAACCCACCCGGTTCACCCATGGCTCACCTCCTCCAATGGTGCAGCCACTAGCGCTTCGGCTTGCTGCTCTTCGAGCGCCCGCTTGTAGTCGATCGGCATCACCTTGACGAATTTCTCGATGGCCTGCTCCCAGTGATCCAAAATGTTCCG
>CAZNXE010000034.1:6612-18004 GCA_964576465.1 uncultured Planctomycetaceae bacterium | reverse complement strand
TGCGACCTCGCGTGCTGTCGGTGTATTGAACATGTTGTTCGATGAGCTTTCGCACCCGCTGCTGGTCTTCTGGCTCGCTCAATGTTTCCAGTTCGACCAACTCCATATTGACGCGTTTGGAGAAATCGCCCTCTTCATCCCATACATAGGCAATTCCGCCGCTCATTCCCGCGGCAAAGTTGCGGCCCGTGCGGCCCAAGATCACTGCGTATCCCCCGGTCATGTATTCGCACGCGTGGTCGCCCACACCTTCGACGACGGCCGAAGCCCCGCTGTTGCGGACACAGAATCGCTCGCCCACGATTCCACGAAGATAAACCTCACCGGCCGTCGCTCCATACAGAATGACATTGCCGGCAATGATGTTTTCTTCAGCAACGAGAGTTGAATCTCGCGACGGATAAACGATCACCTTCCCGCCGGAAAGCCCCTTGCCACAATAGTCGTTCACATCGCCTTCAACACGCACCGTGATTCCTGGGGCACCGAAGGCCATCAAGCTTTGCCCCGCCGAACCCTTGAAGTTCAATTGAATCGTATCGGGATCCAAACCCTTTGGGCCATGACGCTTCGTGACCTCGCTCGAAAGAATCGTTCCTACCGTGCGATTGATGTTGCGAATCTTCATCGCGTGCTCGACGGGCTTGCGGTGGGCCAATGCCGGTTCGCACTTGTCGAGCAACACTTTCACGTCAAGCGATTCGTCGATGCCGTGATCCTGTTTGTCGACACAATAGGTCTTGATATTCTCAGGCACCTGCGGTTTGTGCAGAATCGTGGAGAAATCCAGTCCACGGGCCTTGTGATGTTCAACTGCTTCAACGGCATCGAGCCGATCGACACGGCCAACCATCTCGTTGATGGTGCGGAATCCCATCGAGGCCATGATCTCGCGCAGTTCTTCGGTCATCATTTCGAAGTAATTCACGACCCACTCTGGTTTGCCGGCGAACTTCTTCCGCAATGCGGCGTTCTGCGTGGCAATACCCACGGGACAAGTGTTCTCGTGACATTTCCGCATCATGATGCAGCCCACCACGACCAGTGCCGCGGAAGCAACGCCCCACTCTTCGGCACCCAGCAGGGTGGCAATCGCCACATCGCGACCGGTACGAATCAGTCCGTCGGTCTGCACGACGATGCGGCCACGCAGGTCGTTCATCACCAGCACTTGGTGCGTCTCGGCGAGGCCCAACTCCCACGGAACTCCGGCGTGTTTGATCGATGTTTGTGGGCTGGCGCCGGTTCCCCCATCGTGCCCGCTGATGAGCACGACGTCGGACTTTCCCTTGGAAACCCCCGCCGCGACCGTTCCCACGCCGACTTCGGCGACCAGTTTGACGCTGATGCGAGCGTCGCGGTTGGCGTTCTTTAGATCATGGATCAGTTGGGCCAAGTCTTCGATCGAATAGATATCATGGTGTGGCGGCGGCGAAATGAGCCCCACCCCCGGCGTGCTATTTCGAATACGACCAATCTCACGATTAACCTTGTGGCCGGGCAATTGTCCACCTTCGCCCGGCTTGGCACCTTGAGCCATCTTGATTTGCAATTCGTCGGCGTTCACCAGGTACTCGCTGGTCACTCCGAACCGCCCGCTGGCAACTTGCTTGATCGCGCTGCGGCGGAGATCGCCGTGTTTGTCGACCTTGTACCGCACGGGGTCTTCGCCACCTTCGCCGGTGTTGCTCTTGGCGCCCAGCCGATTCATGGCGATGGCCAACGTTTCGTGAGCCTCGCGGGAAATCGAACCATAGGACATGGCCCCCGTGGCAAACCGCTTCACGATTTCCGAGGCTGGCTCAACTTCGCTCAAAGGAATCGGCTCGGGCAACGTCTTGAACTTCAGAAGGCCACGCAGGGTTAGCAGTTGTTTGTCCTGCCGGTCGATGAGATCAGAAAACTCGCGGAACTTCTTTCGATCGTTGAGCCGGCTGGACTCTTGTAGTTTTGCGACCACTTCGGGGCTCATTACATGCGCCTCGCCCTTGCGACGCCACTGATATTGACCGCCGACGTCGAGCCCAAGAACTGCTGGCACGTTCTTCGGCGGAAATGCGTGGCCATGACGTTTCAGCAATTCGTCGACGACGCCGTCGAGACCGATGCCCGAGATGCGGCTTGGCGTCCAGGTGAAAAACTCATCGATGAAATCACGGTGCAAGCCGATGGCCTCGAAGATCTGCGCGCCGCGGTAACTCTGCTGTGTGGAGATGCCCATCTTCGACATCACCTTCAGCAGGCCCTTGTTGATGGCCTCAATGTAACGGGCATCGAGCTGCTGTTCGCTATATTCTTCCGAGAGATACCCCTCGTTCTGCAATTGCCGCACGGTGGTGAAGGCGAGATAAGGATTGATCGCTCCGGCGCCAAAACCGGTGAGCAAGGCAAAGTGGTGTACCTCCCGCGCTTCGCCGGTTTCGATGACCAGTCCGCAATGGGTTCTTGTTCCTTCGCGAATCAAGTGGTGATGGACCCCGCCGACTGCCAACAAGGCGGGGATGGCTACTTGCTGATCGGTCACTCCGCGATCGGAGAGAATCAGAATCGTGACGCCCTCTTCGATCGCTTGCGACACCTCCTGACGCAGCGCGTCCAGTCGCTGCCGCATGCCAGCGGCACCGTGGCTGGGGTCGAAGAGGATCGACAAGGTTCGCGTCTTGAGCCCCACTTGGTCAAGCTGCTTGATCTTCAGTAACTCGGCATTGGTCACCACCGGCTGGTCAAGACGCAACAGGCGGCATTGCTCAGGGGTTTCTTCCAGCAAGTTGCCTTCGGAACCGATTGTGGTAATCAACGACGTAACCAATTCCTCGCGCATCGCGTCGAGCGGAGGGTTCGTCACTTGGGCGAAAAGCTGCTTGAAGTAGTTGTAGAGCAGTTGAGGTCGTTCCGAGAGCACAGCCAACGGCGCATCGTTGCCCATCGAACCGGTTGGCTCTTTGGCATCCGCCACCATCGGCTCCAAGATGATCCGCAAGTCTTCTAGCGTGTAGCCAAAGGCCCGTTGCAGCGCCAACCGGGAAACCTCTGGCTTTCCGTTCGTGGCTCGATCATTCGCTGCGGCCTCGGGCAGTTGATCGAGACGCAACTGGTTCTTGTCGAGCCACTTACGATAAGGATTGCGGGCCGCTAGAGCGTTCTTGATTTCGTTGTCGGCAATGATTCGCCCTTGCGACGTATCGACCATGAACATGCGGCCAGGCTGCAAGCGGCCCTTCAACTCGACGTCGGCGGGATCGATGTCCAGCACGCCGGCTTCAGAGGCCATGACGACCAGCCCGTTCTTGGTGACCCAATAGCGGCTCGGTCGCAAGCCATTGCGGTCGAGGACCGCCCCGATGTTCGTGCCATCGGTAAAGGCCATCGACGCCGGACCGTCCCACGGCTCCATCAGACAGGCTTGATATTCGTAGTAGGCCTTCTTTTCGTCTGACATGCTTTCGTGATTCGCCCACGGCTCGGGAATCAACATCGACATCGCCTGGGCCAACGATCGTCCCGTGACGATGAGCAGTTCCAGGGCATTGTCAAAGATGGCCGAATCGCTGGCCCCCGGCGTGCAAACCGGCATGATCTTCTGTAAATCGGCGCCGAAACGTTCGCTTGCCAGCATGCTCTCTCGGGCATGCATCCAGTTGACATTGCCGCGCAGGGTGTTGATTTCGCCATTGTGGGCAAGAAAACGGAACGGCTGCGCCAGATCCCACGTGGGAAACGTATTGGTGCTGTATCGCTGATGGACCAGGGACAACGCCGTTTCCATGCGCTCATCGGCCAAGTCGCTATAGAACTGGTCGACCTGATGTGCGAGCAGCAATCCCTTGAACACCATCACGCGCGACGACAGGCTGGGGATGTAGCAGTATTCGTTCTGTTGAAGATCGCTTGCGCTGATTTCCAGTTCCAAGCGTTTGCGGATGACGTACAGTTTCCACTCGAACATGTCCGACGGAGTCGATGTGCCCCGGCCGATAAACACCTGACGAATGACCGGTTCGACTTCGCGCGCCACGCGGCCGATCTCACGATTGTCGACCGGCACATCGCGCCAACCGAGAAACTCCTGCCCCTCTTCGACAGCGATGGCCTGTAATCGAGATTCGCAGAACTGGCGTTCATCGTCCCGTGTCGGCAAGAACACCAAGCCCGTGGCGTAGTCTCCCCGCACAGGCAACTTCATCCCCAAGTCGGCGACGACCTCACGCAAGAACCGATCGGGCATTTGCATCAACAGGCCGGCACCATCGCCGGTGCAAGGGTCGCACCCGGCCGCGCCGCGGTGCGTGATGTTCGCCAGGATTTCGATCCCCTGACGCACGATTTCGTGGCTCGCCCGTCCATGCATGTCGACCACGAAGCCAACACCGCACGCATCATGCTCTTGAGAAGGATGATACAAGCCTTGCTTGCGCAGCCGGCGAATGGGGCCCTGATGGAAGTGGTTCATCTGCCGTTCTCCTTCACGCTGGCCGTCGCGGTGGCCAGCGATTGCTTCTGGGCATGGCCATTGGCCATTTCGTCGTCATGGACGTCCATCGAATGTTCCGACGATGATTCTTCAACGTACGACAGATGTGTCTTACTGGGTGATGCCAGCGTCGCGCGAACGTTGTCAACGGGATCGTAATCGAGCAGCAGCTCGATGAATCGCTCTGCCGTCGGGCTTAATTCCAGGCCTCGGCGATAGATGATTCCCAGCGGTCGGACCAATGCGTCGGTCGTCAGGGGGATCGCCTTCAACGTTCCGTCCTTGACCTCTCGCGTCACGGTTGGCTCGGGTAACAATCCGACTCCGGCATTTATTTCGATTGCCTGCTTGAGTGTTTCGATATTGTCGAATTCCATCGCTACCCGAACATCGATGTTGTGCAGATGGAGTACGCGGTCGGTCTCGCGGCGAATCGTTAAGCCAGTATCGAACCCGATCATGTCGTGTCCGTCCAAGTCCGACAAATCGACTTCCGTCCGGTTTGCCAAAGGATGCGCCGGAGCGCAGACCAAGACCATCGGTTCCTTGCGCCAAGTGATCGTCTTGACCGACCGCGAAGACTTGGGATAGCTAATCAACCCTAAATCGGCACGGTGCTGTTCGATCGATTCGCGAACTTGCTGAGGATGGAGATACTCGACCTGGAGCTTTGCTTTGGGGTATCGCGAAAGGAACTCTTGCTGATAGAGGTCCATGTGGTGCAAGCCGACCGAATAAATTGCAGCCACGCGAAGACGCCCCGCCACCTCTTGGTGCAGCGAACGAACACGGTCCTCCAGCGCAAAATAGCGTTCGATCAGATTGCGACAGCCGTCGTAATACACCTCCCCCTCGGGAGTCAGTACGAGCGGTCGTTTCGAGCGGTCGATGAGCTTCACGCCAACTTCTTCTTCCAACTGATGCACGAGCTGGCTGGCACCCGACTGCGAGATGTCGTTCTCGCTCGCGGCACGGGAAAAACTTCGCCTGCGCACGATGTCGCAGAACACTTTGAGGGACTTAATCTGCACGTTTCTCGATCACCGTAGAGCCGGAGATTGAATCAGCAAAGCAAATAGAGCGCTGACGCACCATTTGAAGAGAACATAAGAGCCTAAAAAGTTCAGGGCCGTTCGTCAAGCTACTACCGGCCAGGTTCCCCGAATCTTCACCCGCAATGATCGAGCAAAGTGGCTGCTCGATAAGATATTCACAACACCATACAAATAAGCCACTTACGTCGAAGGCATGTCAGTAGATCGCGACCCCCGTAGAACGTTTATTAAGCCTGGCGATCGAGTCCTCCGGTACCAAGAAACTCACAACGCTCTGGGTTCAAGCGGCCCACAAGATATAATTCGTACCGTATGAGTAGACAATGTGATCGGGGATGCTGCGGGGGCATGCTGGCAAAACCGGCTCACCCCGTAAAGGAAGGGGATTCTGGTTGACCAATGACAATAACTTTGTGTCAGAATCAGTGCGGCAGTATGGGATCGGGTGATCCGGACCGCGGTCCGGTCGCCCCCTACACGGCTTCTTGTCGGGCAGCCCGAATGGCGACGGTAAGCTTGGGCACGGCGTCGAACAAATCGGCGACAAGCCCGAAGTCCGCAACTTCAAAGATCGGGGCGTTGGCGTCTTTGTTGATGGCGACGATGGTTTTCGAGTTTCGCATCCCTGCCAAGTGTTGAATGGCTCCACTGAGCCCTGCGCAGAGATACAACTTAGGCGCGATCACCTTTCCGGTCTGTCCGACTTGGAAATCGTTCGGCATCCAGCCGGCGTCGACAACCGCACGGCTTGCCCCAACGGCCGCGCCCAACAGATCGGCAAGTTCTTCAAGCAACTCGAACCCTTCGCGACCCCGGGTACCGCGCCCTCCCGAGACGACGATATCCGCTTCGGTCAATTCCGGACGGTCCAACTCCGTCTTGTCCAACTTGACGAACCGCTTTCTTGGATGGCCCAATTGGTCGGGCAAATCAATGTTCTCGATCGGCGCGGGAGCGTCTCCTAGCGACGGAGCCTCGAACGACGATGCACGAACCGTGGCGACGCCGACGTTGCCGGTGAGTTCCACATGCTGAATCAAGTTGCCGGAATAGCAAGGCTTGGTGAACCCAAGAGCTTCGTTCGTGGTGCTGGTGATCGACAGAACATCGGACGCCATTGCCGCGCCCAACCGGGCAGCAACGCGTGGTAGGCAGTCGCGGCTGAACGTAGTGGACGCAGCGCAAATGAGCCGATAGTTGCCAGCGTTTGCCGCCGTGCAGATCGCGGCGGTGCGTGCCTCGCCGGTAGCTTGTGTCAACTCGGGATGTTGTGCGACGAGCACTTTGCGAATCGCGAAGTTGGCCGCTTTTTCAGCCGCCGCGGTTCCTTCGCCCCCCAACAGCAATACGTCGCACGCAGAGGACAGACCTTCGGCAACCTGAGATGCGAAACCGATGGTCGCCTCGTCGCCGCGCGAAAGAGACGATCCACCTGACACGATCACAACTAACACATCGGACATGTTTGTTCATCCACTCTTGAATTCGACTAGATCAAGTTCTTGGCGATGAGCTTTTCGGCCAACTCTTCGGCCGATTCAACGATCTCACCTTTTTGTCTTGGTGGCAGCGTGCTGTAGGCGGAAACCGATAACGCCACCTCGCCATCCATCTCGGGCGCGGGCACAACGTCCGAAGGTTTCTTCTTGGCTTTTAGAATGCCCGGCAACGACGCATAGCGTGGCTCGTTGAGACGCAAGTCGGTGGTCACCAGTGCGGGCAAGACGACCTCGACCACTTCCAGACCGCCATCGACTTCGCACGTAACCTGGGCCGACTTTCCCTGCTCGTCGAATTCAATTTTCGAGGCGAATGACGCATGAGGCCAATCAAGCAATTCGGCCAGCATGAGCGGCACCTGACCATATTCGGCGTCGATTGCCAGCTTGCCCGTCAGCACGAGATCGGGTTGCTCTTGTTGAATTGCGGCGGCCAGGGCCTTGGCGATGCGTAGCGGATCGAGTGGTTGATCGCAGTCGACGCGCAAGGCACGGTCCGCCCCCATGGCCAGGGCCGTCTGAAGTTGTTCGGCAACCGCTTCGGGCCCCACGGCAAGCGCTACCACCTCACCGCCAAACTTGTCGCGAATCACCAGCGCCTCTTCGATCGCCAGCTCGTCAAACGGGTTGACCTCGTATTGTACGCCGTCGGTCACAATCGAACCGTCGGAAGCCAGCTTCATCCGCGTGTCACGTTGAGGCGTTCTCTTAACCGTGGCAATGATCTTCATCGGGGTTTCGATCTCGGCAGTTTCTGATAGGCGTTCTGAAAAAGACACGCCCGGGAGAAATGTACCCGGGCGTGTCGTTCTTCACAATCAACTTTTCCGCACCAGGCATTGTGCCTTGGCGAGGATTCTTCTTTTGGAGACTATTGGTCGTAAGACATCAAGATATCTTCCGCCTTGATATCATCAATCGACTCGAATTTGCCGTCGGCAATCGCATCACCTAGCTTGGTGACTTGACGGAAGTAGGCGTCCGAAGGCCGGCTGCCGGTAAGCCGACGCGTGATATCCTGGCAAGCGATGTCGGCCGCTTCGCGAACCAACTCGTCTTGCTGCGATGCCCCGTACATGGCCGTGGCAAGGATCGTCGTCGCGTCTTGCAGGCGACTGGACAGCTCCGACATGCGGCATTGGCGATCGGCCAAGGAGAGTTGATGCTTGACCATCGCACCGCTGATGTCGCCTGGCGATCGTTGCAGGAAGTTGGCGGCGAATTCGGCATGCTCTTTCAAGTTCGACGGCATGGCCGGCAACTTGTATTGGGCGCTGCTGAGCATGAAGCCGACCTTCCACTTGGCGTACGCCGATCCAGGTCCGGCTAGTGCCATGAGGTGGCTCGGATTGGTGAGGCTGGGCTTCCTGGCACCCAACTTCTGCAAGGCCTTGCCAATCGGCTCGAAGTACTTCACGCCATGCTCTTTGACGAGCGACTTAAAGAAGGCCATCCCGAGCATTTCGCCTTCACCCTCATAGATGCAAGGGGCCAAGAACTCATGGACGGAGTCGCCAAAGACATGGCCATGCAAGAAGGAGCGACCGCCATGCGTCTTCATGAAGTACTCAATCGCGGCATGCTTTTGAGACTCGCTGCCGAAGATCTTGGCGATGATGCACTCCATTTCGCCGCGGTACCCGTCATCGAGCAAGCCGCTACACCAACGTACGAGCGCGTCGCTGGCGACGACCAACCCCGCGGTTGCTCCGAGCCGACGTTGCACCAACTCACGCTTGGCAATCGGCATCGAGTACGTCACGCGGAACTTGGCCCAAGGAATCATGTTGGCAATCATCATCCGCATCATGCCGGCGGCGTTCGCACACAGCGACACACGACCCAAGTTCAAGCCGTGATAGGCAATCGTCAGCCCATCGCCACGGCCCGGATCGAGCAGGTTCTTTGCTGGAACGCGGAAGTCCTTGAAGATGATCCCCCGGTTGTAAGCACCCTTGATGGCGTACAACCCGTACTTCTTCAATTGGAAGTTTTCGTTCTCTTCGTTCGGCAGGTCGACGATGAGCACCGCCGGACGATCATCGACCAAGCACACCAACCCGATGGTGCGGCCCGGCACGACGTTGGTGATGAAGAGCTTTTCGCCGTTGACCACATACTCATCACCCTGCAAGACAGCCCGGGTCGTCAGGGTGGTCAGGTCGGAACCGGCGTTGGGTTCGGTCAACGCGAAGGCCGAGAGACGCTCTCCGCTGGCCAGTTTCGGCAGGTACTCTTGCTTTTGCTCTTCGTTCCCGAACGTGCGAACCGGGTCGACCGCGCCGATGCAACCATGCACGCTCGCCAAGCCAGCGACCGTGCCTTCGACCATCGCCATTCGGGTGACATACGGAGCAAAGGCCGAGAAAGAACAACCGGAGCCGCCGTATTTCTTATCGACGAGCAGTCCCCAGTAGCCGTCGCTACCAAGATCTCCCAGGCAATCGTTGGTGATTTTGCCTTCATCGTTGTAGAGCGTTCCGCTATCGCGGTGTCGTCGGACGGTGGCAATGGAATCGTCCATGACCTTTTGTGTGTCTGTATCGGGCTTCGCAGCCGGACGCGAAAACAGTTCGATGGGAACTTCGCGGCTCCAAATCGCGCGATGTACGGGGCTGGCCGACGTGCGAAACTTGAACATGGTATCGACGTTATCGTCTGCCTTATCGATGGCACCTGTCCGACGGGCTTCCTCAGCACTTTTCCCAGCGAGCGTCAAAGCCGTTTCGGCAAACGACGCACCCTCTTCGGCAGGGGCGTTTGTTGTTCCGTTGGCGGACTCTACTTTGGCGTCCTGTTCAACTGTGTCGGTCTTCATGCTTCACCACCTTATGAGAAAAGATCGATTGCCCGGCCGGTATCGTACCTACCGAAAGGCCTTAACAGGCTTCACATCTCCATCGTAAGCCCCAGCTTATTTCACGACAACAATTCTGGCTGCACAGCGGTTTCTTATGATCCTGGGTGGGAAAGGCGTCGTGCGAACCTTGTTGTCGAGTGACTCTCCGGGTTTCAAATGCGTTCAAAGATCGTTGCGATCCCTTGGCCGACACCGATACACATCGTGGCCATGCCAACGTTCAAATCGCGATCGATCATGTTTCTGATTAACGTCGTGGCAATGCGTGCGCCGCTGGCACCCAGTGGATGCCCGATGGCGACCGCGCCGCCTCGCAGGTTGATCTTCTCTTCATCCAAGCTAAGCATCTGAATGCACGCCAGCGCCTGCGCGGCGAAGGCTTCGTTCAGTTCAAATACGTCGATATCGGAAAACTCCATGCCGGCGCGTTTCAGGGCCTTCTTCGTTGCCGGCACCGGACCGGTTCCCATCACCGCGGGATCGACCCCAGCGATAGCCGTCGCTTTGATCCGTACTAGCGGCTTCAAGCCAAGTTCGCCGGCACGCTCTTCCGACATCAGCAGCATGGCGGCCGCTCCGTCGTTCAGCGGAGAGCTATTTCCGGCGGTCACGGTTCCCACGCCTGGCATGAAGGCGGGCTTCAACGCAGCCAGCGCCTCGATGTTCCCGTCGGAACGAACGCATTGATCGGTCTCGACCAGGACACGATTGCCTTCCTCATCTTTGCCATAGACCGGGATGATCTCATGCTTGAATTCGCCATTGGCGATCGCCGCCGCGGCCTTCTGGTGGCTTCGCAGCGAGAAGGCATCTTGTTTTTCGCGATCGATGCCCTGCGACATGGCGAGAAACTCGGCCGTGAAGCCCATGTTGAGCGCGGCCATCGACGTGCGATGAAACAGCTTGGGATTGGGGTCCGCGCCCTCGATCATCGGAAAGTGCAACATGTGCTCTAGCCCGCCGACGATCTGAACGTCTTCCGAACCGGCCATCACCGCGTGGGCCGCTTGGTTGACAGCCTGCAAGCTCGATCCGCAGAGCCGGTTCACGGTCGTGCCGCCTGATTCGATTGGCAGACCGGCCATGAGACCGATGCAACGAGCGGCGTTCATGCCTTGCTCACCGGTTTGTTGGGTGTTGCCCATGACGACATCTTCGACGATTGCCGGATCGATGCCGGACCGCTCGACGACAGCTCGCACGCATGCTACGGCCAAATCGTCGGAGCGTACGTCGCGAAACACCCCTTTGTCTTTGTGCGCCCGACCTACGGCAGTTCGCACGCAATCAACGATGACGGCTTGTTTCATCTGGTCTAACTCCTAGGCGGCGTGACGCCGCGGAAAATTCACACCCGATGCCGGGTTCGTTTAACCGTAAAAACCACGTCCACTGGTGGCCAATTCTTCCAACATGGGGGTCGGCTTGGCTCGCTCACCAAGCGCTTCAAGAGGCTTGAGCATTTCGATGATCTTCTTCGCCCCCACCGAATCGGCCCAGCAGAGCA
>CAZNXE010000034.1:0-6569 GCA_964576465.1 uncultured Planctomycetaceae bacterium | reverse complement strand
AGCCCCAAGTCGACATCGCGGGGATCGCGAACAACCTTTTCGTCCAAGATCCGTGTCGCCTCGAGCACCATGGGCAGGAACAAACGCGCGATGATCTGATCCTGATCGAACGAATCCTGCTTACGGATCAGAGGTTTGATAATGCCTTCGAGCGATGGATCCGGGGCTCCTTTCCCTTTCTTGTTGTACTTAAAGAAGCCAACGCCCGTCTTCTGACCCAGGCGTTTTGCTTCCACCATCGCACCCAAGATGGGCGACTCCACGCAGCGATCTGGGAAGGCCTCCTTCATGACCGCGCCGGCGAAGTAGGCCGTGTCCATGCCGACCACGTCGTACAGCGTGATGGGGCCCATCGGCATGCCGAACTTCTTGGCGGCTTTCTCGATCGCCTTAATGTCAGCACCGTCGAGAATCAGTTCCAAGGCTTCGTTCATGTAGGGCAGCAGCAGTCGGTTCACAAGGAACCCAGGACCATCGTTCACCACGATTGGCGACTTGCCGATTGACTTGGCAAACGCCACGGCGGTGGCCACTGTCTGGTCGCTGGTCTTCTTGCCGCGGATCACCTCGACCAACGGCATTCTGCGCACCGGGTTGAAGAAGTGAATCCCACAGAATCGCTCAGGGTTCTTCAGGCCCTCGGCCAAACGAGTAATGGGGATGGTCGACGTATTGCTGGCCAGTATCGCATCGGGGCCCAACTGCGACTCGATGCGAGCGTACAGTTCTTGCTTGATCTTCGGGTTCTCGATGATCGCCTCGATCACGATATCGCAACCGGCGAATTCAACATCGGCCGTCGTGGCGTTGAGCAACGGGGCGTTCTTCAGCGCCTTCTCCCCGTCGGGGCCCTTCGTCGCTCGATCAAAAGAAACCTCCGACAACACGTCGTAGATCCCCTTCTTAAGCGCTTCCGGAAACGCGTCGGTGAATGTTATCGGCACGCCACGTCGTATACCGGCGGCGGCGATCCCCGCCCCCATGATGCCGGCTCCGATCACACCCAACGATTTGACTTCCTTGGGCTTCATGTTCTTGTCTTCAACGCCTGGATCTTTCTTATTGCGATCCATGAGGAAAAAGACGTTCATCAGTGCGCGGTTGATGTCGCTGCCGAACAGTTCGGCCATGCCCTCGGCTTCTGCTTGGCAAGCAGCTTCCAGGTCCAAGCGGGCGGAGTTGGTCATCACCTCCACGGCCTTCAGCGGCGCCGGATATTGACCCTTGGTCTGTTGTCTGATGTAACCGGTGGCCGTGACAATGAGGAACGACAACTCGGTGTCGTCAATCGCCGTCATCGGCTGCGACCACTTCTCGCGATCGCCCTTGTAATCGCCGCTGGCCTGCTCGGCCCGAACCATGCGAATGGCCGCATCTTGCAGTTTCTCCGGGTCGACAACGTCCTCGACAAGACCGAACTTAACGGCCTTATCGGGGCGAATTGCCTCGCCGCTGCTGACCATTTCGATGGCGTTGGCCAAGCTAATCATGCGCGGCGTTCGGGCCGTGCCACCCCAGCCGGGGATGATGCCGATCTTGATTTCGGGAAAGCCTATTTGTGTCTTGCTGCCGTTGGTCAACACACGTCGGTCGCACCAGACGGCGATTTCAGCACCGCCACCCATCGCAATGCCGTCGATCGCGGCAACTGTGACGAAGGGGCATGCCGAGAGCCGCTGGAACAGCTTCCGGCCTCGCGTGCAAAGGTCAACGATCTGCTCTTTCGGCACATCGCCTGCGGCGGCAAACTCCGTGATATCGGCCCCAGCGATAAACTGACCCGGCTTGCCCGAGGTGATAATCAGCCCCGCCAAGTCGGTGCGCTTTTCGAGTTCATTCAGATGTGCGTCGAGTTCTTCGAGCACATGTTGGGAAAAGACATTGGTGCTCTTTCCCGGGGCGTCGAACGTTAGCACCGCGATGTCCGGTTCGGCCATCGAGAGCTTAATAGTCGGTGCATCAGCCATACCACAACACCTTCGCGTGCAAAAGAAACGAGAGCGAATCGCCCCCCGAAAGATTCCAACGTCCCGCACCAGCAAAGATGACGGGGCGCCACCGAGGTTACCTTTTGTATCACACGCGAAGTGGACAATCACCTCCTGTGCTCAACAATTTTGTCTATACTAACCATTAACCCAGACTATGGTATCGCTGGGTTTCCCCTGATTGATCCAAAGATACCGTCGGCCAAATCGGGCCCTGGCTTCGCTGATAATTCAGCCAATGAAACGGTCGCCAAACGATCAGGCAGACTGGATGGACTGGCTAAGCAATCGTCTCGGGCGAATGGGATACTCCAGGGCCTCAGTCCCGGGGGGGCGCTCACCTTGATCGGGTCCATTTCCACCGTAAGATGGCCGAGACGTAGAGGCCGGCTGAATGACCGTCCTTATCAAAAAAACGTGCCTAACACCGGTGTTTTTCGACATGCTGGCAGTAAATCCAAACGGTCCGACTCCGTCCCGATGGCAGAACTTCGGAATTGTTTGCCTGCTGGTCGCGGTGGCTATCTGGTCATTCACGATCGGACCTCAGGCACGTCCCGTTCATGCTGACGAGCCCGCCGCGAAATCTGTCCGACTGGTCATCGATTATGGCGATGGGGTCGAAAAGCACTTCACCCGCATTGCCTGGAAGCCGGGGATGACCGTTTTGGATGCCCTGGAACAAGCCGCCCGGGCCAAGCACGGCATCGAGATCAAATACCGGGGGCGGGGTGAGACGGCCTTCTTGATGAAGATTGACGATTTGCGGAACGAGTCCGGGGGTCGGGATAGCCGAAACTGGTTCTATTCTGTAAACGGCAAGCTGGCGATGAAGAGTTTTGGTATATATGAGCCCGATCGGGGCGATGAGATCCTCTGGAAGTTCGGCCCCTTTGAGTCGAAGCCGTAAATGCACCGATCGCACCACACGACGTGAATCCTGGGAGCAACCGACGATGAAGTCAATCAATCCGATCGCATGGGCAATAGCAGGACTACTCGTGGCCTTGAGCGCCGTGGTGCGCATTGGGGCGTTTGAAGGCCTGCTGCCACTGCCGCCCAACGCTGTTCCCGTGGCGGGGGCCGCACTGCTGGCCGGCGTCATTCTGCCAAGCCGCCTTCTAGCGATGGCGGTTCCGCTTACGGCCATGGCGATTAGTGATGCCTGGATCGGAACCTATAACCTGCCGGTGATGCTGACCGTGTATGCGGCCTTGCTGGTGCCGGTCGCGCTAAGTCGGTTTGTCCGTGCCAAATTCAATTTCGTGCGTCTGGGGGGCTCGACCTTGGCCTCCTCGCTTGTTTTCTTTTCGGCCACAAACATCGCCGTGTGGGGCTTCGGCGGTTGGTACGACCACACTTGGGTAGGGCTGAGCAACTGCTTCTTGGCCGCACTCCCCTTCCTAAAGTACACCGTCGCCGGCGATCTGATGTGGACCTCAATCCTGTTCGGAATCTACGCCGCCGCCACACGAACCGCCGAACAACCCAGCTTCCTCCGTCGCTTCACGGGACCCCTTGCGGCAACTGCACCTGTTTCGCAGGGCAAGTGAAACACGCAGTAGTAGGTCACCGCACCCCCGTGCGTGACAACATGACCGTCCCTCACTCGTCCCTAAACCTACACGAGAGACGGTGATGCGGAGGGAGATTTTATCATGGCCTATCAATTCCCGCCGGATGTCGAGAAGCTCGTGCATCAGCAGATGGAAAAAGGGCAATACGCGTCCGAAGACGATGTGCTCCGCGAAGCTCTCAAGCGTCTGGCTCGCGACCAGGACGACGTCGCCGCCATCCGAGCAGGCATCGAAGACATGGAGGCTGGTCGCTTTCGTTCACTTGAGCAGTTCGACACAGAGTTCCGGGCCACCAACGGCATCGACCGGGACGCATGAGCCAAGTAGGGGCCGCTGTGCGGACCAATGCCTCCGGGTGCCATGTCTGGATGCCCGACTATCGACGCTTCTTCATTCCCGGCAGCACGTACTTTTTCACCGTGAAGACCGAACTGAATGCGCCGGTGTTTGGTAAACTCGCCGCCATGGTGTTGTTGCCCGATCATCTGCATGCGATCTGGTTACTACCGCCATCGGTCCGCACAGCGGACCCTACTTGGCTCACGGGCAGATGCTGATTCTACAAGCTTGATTATCGGCAACACAAATCGGGCAGCCAATGATTGTGGAGTACGAACTATTGTGGCGAATTACCGAGGAACATTACTTGTAGTAATTGGGCTGAGTGTGATTCTTTCGGCGCTTCTGTTGCCTAAACCCTATATCGCTTGGAACTCTGGTGCGAGAGAAAGGCTCAGTAAGTCGTTGCGAACGATCGGAACTGAATTGATTATTGACAACGAGGATCCTACATTGCACTCTGTCGATCCGCTGTTCTTCATCGCTCGACGTATCGACAACCAGATCGAAAGGCCAACCCACAATGCAAATCTATTAAGAGAGCGTTATGGAGTTTCGTTGAATTGGTATCGAAATGGGGCCTATGAGGAGTTTTTCTTCTGCCCGATAGCTATTTCGTCAAAGATTGTGATGGAACCAGAATCAGTCGCAGAGCCGACGCCTCAGATTGTGATGGTTCCTGTGGATCAGGTGGACAAAAAGACTCTCCCAAATCTATATGGATGTGACAACATTTCGGATGAGCGCCTACAAGAGTGTCAGTGGGGGCGCATTCGGGAACTGTTTTCAACACATGGCATGGACTATGCCGCAACCTTAATGTCTGATGGGTCGGTAGTTTATGTCCAGGTCAGTGATTTGCCATAACTTCGTTGATCGCGGGACAAACAGGACAGGTCTAATATTGGCACAACAGGTAATTCTTAGAGGCCGTTCTTTTCGGCCGTAGTGTCCAAAAACTCGGTCGTTCGTTTGTTCTTTGGCAATTTGGTATTTGGCGCTGGTTCGCAGCGAGCTTTTCAGCCGATCGTGGACGCGGCAGCGGTCCGGTAGACCGAAAATGGGCGAGGTTTTCTCGTGAGCGCAGCGGCGACCGCGTGGCGGGATGCGGGCCGCGTGGCAATTCAGCCCTACGCAGCCTGGCGGTGGTAGTACTTCAACATTCCGCCCAGGCGGTGCCGACACACGATCGGCTGCTCGAAAGTCCCGACGGTAGCCTCGGGAGCGATGAGTTTGTTTTCCAAGCCTTGATGATTCCGTTCGGCGTGGTAGTGCGCGACGTATTGGTCGAGCGCGTTGCGAAGCGACGTTTCACCGACGAAGATCATCTTGTTGACACACTCCTCCTTGACCGAACGAATGAATCGCTCGCAGTGGGCATTCAAGCCAAGATAGGGGTAAGGAAGACCGGTTGATCCCGGTCTCCCTCCCCTCCGAACCGTGCGTGCGGATCTCCCGCACACGGCTCTCCGGTTGGTGGTTTTACCTGAATACAGCCAAGTAGGGTCCGCTGTGCGGACCGATGGCTCCGGAGTACCATGTCTGGATGCCCAACAATCGATGCGCCTTCATTCCCGGCGGCACGTACTTCTTCACCGTGAAAACCGAACTGAATGCGCCGGTGTTTGGAGAACTCGCAGCCGTGCGATTGCTTGGGACATCCAAGCAGCGATGGCCGTTCAATATCGCCGCCATGGTGTTGTTGCCCGATCACCTGCATGCGATCTGGTCACTGCCGCCATCGGTCCGCACAGCGGACCCTACTTGGCTGGGCTTCGTTGTTTTATGCCTTCGGCATATCTTTTAGCCTGTAGAGAACGTGCGGCTTGGAATGCTGGATGAAGCGCCATCGATGGCGCTTTACAGCTCCTGTCCCACGGTCGTTCACGATTTCTTGATGGGTACGCCCTATGTCGTCATTTCCTGCTGTGATTGATGCTTGGGCTAACATTGCTTTGCCTGGCACGCTTGATGCTTCGGGGGATGTCTTGCGGTTGTTCGAGCAGGCGGGCCGGTCGCATGTTCTGCGCGATGGTATTGATGCCGGGGCGATGATCGACTTGATGGATCGCGCCGGTGTTCGGCAAGCACTCGTCACCACGTGGCACCATGGCGAGAGCTGGAGAAACAGCGACCAGCAAGTTCGCGAAGTCATGCGGCTGTTTCCCGATCGGATCGTTGGGGTCGCCGCCGTCGATGCCGATCATCCACGGCAAGCCGTCAACGATCTGCGGCGCGCGGTCGAGGAGTGGGGCTTTCGGGCGATGCGGCTGGTGCCATGGCTGTGGAAGCGACCCCCCAACGACAAGCGGTACTACCCGTTGTACGCCGCCTGCGTCGAACTCAAGATCCCCGTCTGCACGCAGGTGGGCCATACCGGACCGCTCGCCCCCTCGGAAACTGGCCGACCTATTCCGTATCTGGACGAAGTGGCCGGCGACTTTCCAGAGCTACCGATTATCGGAGGGCACCTGGGATATCCTTGGACCGATGAGATGATCGCCTTGGCGTCAAGCCACCCGAACGTCTACATCGACACCTCGGCGCACCTCCCGCGGTACTATCCATCGGCATTGATCGAATTCATGAAGACCCCCGGACGAGAAAAGGAGCTGTTTGCCACGAATTTCCCGATGCTCGATTTCCAACGCTGCGTCGATCAAGT
>CAZNXE010000033.1:0-30228 GCA_964576465.1 uncultured Planctomycetaceae bacterium | reverse complement strand
GCCCGAGATAAGCTGAGGCTGAAGACTAAGACACTGCACAAGCTCAACGATCACGTAGGTCTCCACCGGAACATGCGATCGGCGAAGGAACTGTTCGACGATGGCCGGCTGGCGATCGTGCAGGGGGTCGGCTATCCGAATCCAGATCGCTCTCACTTTCGCAGCATGAAGATATGGCAGACCGCTCAGTTCGACGATGCCGCGCACGACGGGTATGGGTGGCTGGGAAGAGCACTCGATCAGCAGCAGGCGCAATCGAAAAACGAAGTGATGGCGAGCGCCGTGTTCGTCGGCGAGCAAGAAACGCCCGTGGCGCTTTGGAGTCGACGGTCTGCGGCGACAGCTCTTTCTCGGGCAGAAGATCTACATTTACAAGCGGGGCTGACTTTCAGTTCTTCCGCTTTCGATTCTCCCGCAGGCAGCAGCGCCTTGCAGCAGTTCGTAACCAAACAACTCGCAACGGCCTACACCACGGCAGAGGAGTTCGAGCGTCAACACGTGAGCACCACGCCAGAGGGCGGCAACACCTATCCCAAAACAAAACTTGGATCGCGGCTCGAACTAATCTCGCAGTTACTCAAGAGCGACGCTCAGACGCGCATTTATTACACGGTTCAGAGCGGGTACGACACCCACTCAGCACAGCTCTACACCCATTCGCGACTATTGCGTGAGTTTTCTGATGCGATGCAGGCATTCCTTGATGACTTGCAGCATGCGAACCTCGATGACCGTGTCGTTGTTCTGGCGTTCAGCGAATTCGGACGACGCGTGAAAGAAAACGGTTCACAAGGCACCGATCACGGCACCGCCGGGCCTGTTTTCCTGGCAGGCATGCCTGTACGTGGTGGGCTAATCGGCAAATCGCCGGACCTTGAAAACCTCGAACAAGGTGACCTGAAGATGCAATTCGATTTCCGCCAAGTCTATGCGACCCTCTTGGACAACTGGCTCGAAGTCGACCCAGCATTGGTCCTAGGTGCCCCGTTCGATCGCATTCCACTCTTGTCGACGTAACAACCGTCAAAAATACATCACCAACTGGATTCGCCTTCCTACGGCCATCTGCGGCATTCGCATTTTGTGTGCGGTGACGGCGCATCTGCCGCACACTTCATGCGCGCAAAACGACAACAGACTCGTATCGGTGGTCAAGAAACCGTCCTTCTGACTGCCGTATGTCAGACATTGCGAAGTGCGGCACATCATTTGCAGCGCACTCGACTCGATTGCGCTGCCGTGCAACAGAGATTCCCGTGCGAATCGAAGGACGAGGTTGCTGCCAACCTTGCAACAAGAATTGGCATCGCGGGCCGGAAAGTGGATGAATGTTCTACAGCTTCAGATGGTGGTTCCAGCGGTCTGGGTGGGGTGATTGACGATGCATCACTATCAGGTCGAAGTTCCCACGGCTGACTACTGGCGACGGCAGATTAAGTGCCAGCAAGCATGTCCCGTGCATACCGATGCGCGTGGTTACGTACGAGCGATCGCCGAAGGGCGCTATGAAGATGCCTATCTGATCGCCCGAGGGCCCAATCCGCTGGCCTCGATATGTGGTCGTGTCTGTGGTGCTCCCTGCGAGGCGTCGTGCCGTAGAGCCGAGATTGACGAAGCCGTGGCGATTCGGTCGCTGAAACGATTTGTCACCGACCAATTCGATACGGCAGCTCAAGGATGGTCGCCCACCGCGTTGTTCAAGCGGCTCATCGAGCACGCAGCAGGACGAAGCTGCGCCCGCGAGGAGGAATTAACCGCGTTTCGACAATTCTTGGGTAATGCCGATCTCAAGAACAACGCCGATGGTGAGAAAGTGGCCATTATCGGTTCGGGTCCGGCGGGTCTTGCCGCGGCGCATGATTTGGCGCTGATGGGTTTTCGCCCGACCGTTTATGAAATGGAGCCGATTCCGGCGGGAATGCTGGCCGTTGGCATTCCACAATATCGGCTTCCGCGTGAACTGATCGAAGCCGAGGTTGAATTTATCCGCCAACTTGGCGTTGAGTTCATCTGCAATACAACCGTGGGCGTCGATATCTCCTTCGACGAGATCCGTGCCGGGCACCGGGCCACGCTGATTGCCACGGGCCTCAAGCGATCGCGGGCGTTACCCTTACCTGGCTCTGATGCGACTGGAGTTCTTGGTGGGATCGAGTTTCTCCGCGATATCGCCTTGGACGAACCGGTGCAGTTGCGGGGCGATGTGGTTGTGATTGGCGGCGGAAATGTTGCCTACGACGTTGCACGAACGGTGATTCGCCAAACGGGCGTCGATATCTCCCGCACGGCCCTGCGGCGACCCGATGTCCATCAAGTCTATCTATGTAGTCTGGAAAGCCTCGATGAATTGCCGGCCGATAACGTCGAAATTATTGAAGGTGATGAAGAAGGTGTCCAGAGACAACACGGGCTGGGACCGAAAGAGTTCCTCAAGGACGACTCCGGGCACGTCCGTGCAGTCGTCTTCCAACGCTGCGTTCAAGTGTTCGACGATCAAGGGCGATTCGCTCCGGTATTCGATGAGACCGATCTAACAACGATTCATGCCGACACGGTGCTGTGGTCGATTGGACAAGCCCCTGATTTGTCGTTCATCCACGCCGAGAGCGACGTCCGGCTCAACGAAAGAGGGCTGATCGAGTGCGACCTAGAGACGCAAACAACAACCGCCGCCGACGTGTTCATCGCGGGTGATATTTCCTATGGTCCGCGGATGTTGATCGATGCGGTGGCCAGCGGAAAGCAGGCAGCCCGCCACATGCTTACATTCCTTCGCGGCACGCAGTTAGTCGAAGAACAAACGCTCGTTCAGATTGACCTGCCAACGTACAAACGCGAGCCCGACTACGAGAAGCTGCATCGCAAGGAAGTCCCAACGCTCAGTGCCGAAGAGCGTAAGCACGGTCATCAGGCGATCGTGGAGATTGGCTTCAGTGAAACAGACGCCGTGGGTGAGGGCTGTCGATGTCTGGACTGTGGCGTCAACACGATCTTCGACTCCGATAAGTGCATCCTCTGCGGCGGCTGCGCCGATGTGTGTCCAGAACTTTGTTTAGAGCTTGTCTCGCTCGATCGCCTCGAAGGCGATCAATCACTGGCTGACGTGTACGAGCGTCGCATCGACGATGAAGACCACGACACATGGTCGGCCATTGTCAAAGACGAAACGAAATGCATCCGTTGTGCGCTGTGTGCCGAACGTTGTCCGGTTGGTGCCATCACGATGGAGCGAGTCGGTTTCAACACGGTATGGGCGATTGAAAACTCCACGTCCTAAGGTAGGAAAGAGCGACGAATGAGTACGGATTCAGGCAGCGACCTACGAGGTAGCCAGCGGTTTACAACCCCGAAAGAACGTCGGGATTTTCTTGGACTCGCCGCAATGTGGTCGGCCGCTGGCGCCTTTCTCTTCGCCATGGTCGGCGCGCTGCGGCTACCGATGCCGTCGGTTTTTCCGGAGTCAAACCCTCGGGTGAAGCTTGGCCCTCCGGAGCAGTTCATGGATGTTGAGGTGACCCCGTTGCCGGAACATCGGCTGTGGGTTTTTTCGTCACCCCAAGGGCTGTACGCCATCTCGGCCGTGTGTCCCCATTTGGGGTGCATCGTTGGACGGCAAGAAGACGGCTACTTCTGCCCTTGTCATGGAAGTCGGTTCGATGTGCAGGGAAAAGTTATTGGTGGTCCCGCGCCGCGAGGGTTGGTCTATCTCGAGATGTCCATATCACCCGACGGAAAATTGGTCGTTGACCGAGAAAAGGAAGTCGATGCTAACGTTCGCGTGAAGGCGTAAACGCGTAAACGCTCAGTCAGCATGGCTTATCCCTGATCCAAGAGAATGATGAACATGGCACAAACCATCGAACCCGAATCGCCCCAGCAAGAAAAACCCAAAGCGCTGAAG
Organism: uncultured Planctomycetaceae bacterium; assembly: GCA_964576465.1. Lineage (GTDB taxonomy): Bacteria > Planctomycetota > Planctomycetia > Pirellulales > JAEUIK01 > CAZNXE01. The sequence goes on along the minus strand of CAZNXE010000033.1, from coordinate 26,327 downwards.
CGGATTCGCCGCAACTTGATCGACACCCCGCGGTTCTTTCGCGATTCGCTCATCCGGCATGGCCGCCCCACGTCGGATCGAAGTGCTTCACAGGCGATCTTCACGAACTTCTTTCTGCACATCATTCCAACCCGCATCGACCGCTATTCCTTGCGGATTCGAGCGACCTTGGGACTGGGCGTCATCACGATGGTGCTATTTCTGTTGCTCGTTGGGACCGGCATCGCGTTGATGATCTACTACAAGCCCACCACGGCGGAAGCCTACGGCTCGATGAAAGACATTCAGTACGTCGTGCCGACCGGACGCTTCATGCGCAATATTCACCGTTGGGCCGCCCACGGAATGGTTGCCTGCGTGTTTCTACATATGGCCCGGGCCTTCTATACAGGCGCTTATAAGCCCCCCCGCGAGTTCAATTGGGTGATCGGCATGTGCCTGTTTGTGCTGACGTTGTTCCTGAGCTTCACGGGCTATCTGTTGCCGTGGGATCAGTTGGCATTCTGGGCCGTCACGATCGGTTCGGAAATCGCCCAATCGCCACGTGAGATTACCGATGCCATGGGGGTTACCTCATGGTTCGATCCGGGTGGCATCCAGAAGCACATTTTGTTGGGTGCCAACCATGTGGGAGAAGAGGCGCTGATTCGGTTCTATCTGCTGCATGTGATGGTACTCCCCTTGGTGACTTCGGTGCTGATTGGCGTCCACTTTTGGCGGATCCGAAAAGATGGTGGGCTCACCCGACCTGCGCGCCCCGTGGAACCCAGCCGCATTGCATCCGATCAGGCGCCCGCGAAAACGTACGGTCTGATGGCTGTTGTGCGAGGAAAGACATCGGTCGTGGATCGCGAAATGGCAACGACGATTCCCTCATGGCCCAATGCGATCTTTGCCATCGCGGCGTTGAGCATGTTGACGATGGCCGTGATGCTGGCCCTAGGCCTGCTGATTGATGCCCCGCTAGCGGAAGAAGCCAACCCGATGGTGCCTGAAAATCCCGCCAAGGCGCCTTGGTACTTTTTGGGGCTACAAGAACTTGTCAGCTATTCAGCGTTCATGGGCGGGATTGGTATCCCGGCGCTGGTTGTGATCGGCCTGATGCTTGTGCCGTATCTCGACCGCGAGCGCGAAAACGTTGGTGTCTGGTTTGGAGGTCGTCAGGGAAAATATGTATGCCTGTTGTCGGCCGTGTTCACGGCAGCGGTGGTCGTCGGGATACTCGTGTTCACCGTGACGCAAGGGTGGTTGCGCAACTGGTACCCGGACATCTCGCAAGTCGTGATCACATTCGTAAACCCGGGCACGGTCATGCTCGCGGTTTTCTCCTTGTGGTCATTCTTGATTATCAAAGTCAGCAACTCGACTCGCATGGGTGCATTGGCCGTATTTACGTGCTTCTTGGTCGCATTTGTGATCCTCACGTACTTCGCGATCGTGCATCGTGGCCCGAACTGGGACTTCTACTGGTCTCAAAGCCAATGGCCTACGCATTAGGACTTATGTTCGATGGAAAACTTTCGTGTGACACGTGTTAAATGGATCTTGCTTGTCAGCAGCTTGGCATGTCTTGTGCTATTGGTCATTGCTGCCCTGCAAGAGAACCTGTTGGGCGAATGGCAAGGGCATCAACGTGCCTACGCAAGGCTGCTGGCCGAACAAAGTGCTGATGGTGAAAGCACCTCGGCATACGCCGTCGAGCCGCGCCAGCTATTTCTTGCGAAGCTCAGTCGCATCGATCGTTGCGTCACATGCCATGTGGGCATCGACAACCCGACCATGAAAGGTCAGCCCCAACCGCTCGCGGTTCATTCAGGTGATCTGCTCGAGCATCATCCGCCTGACAAGTTTGGCTGCACCATCTGCCATGCCGGGCAAGGTCGCGCGACGGTTTCGGCCGATGCACACGGAGATTCCCCACATTGGCCCGAACCGCTTCTTCGCGGAAAGCTGGTCTATACCAGTTGTAGCCGCTGCCACTACGAAAACGACTTGTACGGTGGCGAGTCGGATCTCTACGGCCAAAACAAACGAATCGAGTTCATCCGGCAGGGCGAACTCGATTCGCAGGTTCCGGGCGCCGACAACATCGCCCGGGGCAAAACGCTGGTGCTCGAAAAGGGTTGCCTGGGCTGTCACAAATACCGCGGGCGTGGTGGTTCGCTAGGGCCAGACTTTACGCATGTCGGCGATAAGACCAAGCATGATTTTGATTTCACGCATGTCCACGGGGGCCACACAGTTCTCAATTGGATGGTCACGCATTTCAAATCACCAACGGTCGTGGTTCCGGGGACGGTGATGCCCGATTTGGGGCTCACGGACCAGGAGGCGCAGGATCTGGCTGAGTATATGATCAGCCTCAAACGCAAAAACGCCCCGGCGGAATACACGCCGTTGCCACGACCAGTTGATCCCACGCCCATCCGTGGCGAAACACTCTATGCGACCTATTGCTCGGCATGTCACGGATCGGACGGCGTGGGTGCCATCGTACGAGATGCGAAGGAGGCCACGGCGATTGACCGGGCGCGGGAGTTGCTTACCCCGTCGCTACGCAACATCGACACGTTAGGGGTTTCAAGCGACGCTTTTCTTCGTTCGATCGTCGATCACGGTCGCCGTGGAACCAGTATGCCTGCTTGGGGCACCGACGGCGGTCTCAGTCGTGATGAGATCGATCTCATTGTAGGATTCATCCGCCGTTGGGAACCACGTGCCGCGGACCAATCGTACATCTCGGCCTCGCGCGGCGAAGCCCATTACGGTGCCGCCTTGTTCCGCGCGAACTGTGCCGCCTGTCACGGCAACGATGGTCAAGGTGGCGAAATTGGAATTTCGTTGCGGTCGTCGACCTTTCAATCAATTGCCAGCGACGAGTTCATCGCCGAGACAATCATCCACGGACGTTCAAACACGGCCATGCCATCGTGGAAGGAGTTCGACAATCGTGAAGTTAGCGATTTGCTGGCCTTCATCCGTCAGTGGCAACCGTTGCGGTCCGAACGCAGCGAGGTGCTTGCCAGCAATGTCATTGCCTCGATCGATCCGCCGCAAGAATCGGTGGCCACGGGGTTGAAGCTCTACCGCAGCCGCTGTGCGGTATGCCACGGCGAAGACGGTGAGGGGAAAATCGGGCCGTCGCTCAATAACCAATCCGTCCTACAAGTCGTTTCAAACGAGTTCTTGCACGATACCATCGTCATGGGGCGCCCCGGCACGGCCATGCCGGCGTGGCGACAACTCAGTTCACTTGATGTGGCCGACATCATCGCGCTGTTGCGGCATTGGCAAACAGAACCGAATCGTGAACTTGAGCCGATCTCAGTCACCGGAGACTGGCAATACGGAGCACTCCTCTTTCAAGGGATGTGTGCAAGTTGTCACGGGCCGAATGCCGAAGGTTCGATCGGTCCACAGTTATCCAACCCCGTGTTTCTCGCTTCCGTGAGTAATGAAACGCTCTTCGAGTGGATCGGCTACGGTCGCCAAGGTACGCAGATGCGGCCATTTCTCAAGGGACAACAGGGCGTCGTTGGGCTCTCGAAGCCACAGATTATCGACATCATCACCTACATTCGATCGCTGCGTGGTCAACGTTCGATTCATGGCCAACAGATCGGAATCGGGTTCGCTCCCCGGGGTGAGGTTCTCTATCGCCAGATGTGCGTCGGTTGCCATGGTCCCGAAGGGGGCGGATCAACCGGTCCAGCGATTAGGAATCCCGACTTCCTTGCGGCCGTTTCCGATGGCTTTCTGAGGGCAACCATTGTGCTTGGACGCGATGGAACCGAAATGCGATCGATGGGGCATGGGGGAGCCGGAATCGTTGAACTGCGGGCGGACCAAATTGATGACCTTGTCGCTCATCTGCGGACTGCCGAGAAGCCACCGGCGATTACACACAACTTTGTCATCGGTGCCAATCCCGAGCGGGGGCACATGCTCTTCGGACGATATTGCGTGGGCTGCCATGGCACCGACGGCATCAAAGGCTTTGCTCCGGAGTTGAACAATGCTGGCTTTCTGCAGGCCGCGACCGATGGCTACCTGCAAGCGACCATCATTCGTGGACGTCGTGGAACAGCCATGCGCCCCTTTGGTAAGGGCCGTAGCGGCGTTGCCGAGCTTCCGCAACGCGATATCAACGACATCGTCGCCTACCTGCGCCAATGGAGCCCTGACACGCGGCCGTTACTCCGTACTGAACCGTTTATCGAGTTGGTGCGCGAACTAGCAGCTGAAACGCCTCTGGAAGCGAGTCTTCCATCATCGCACACAGTCGCGGAACCGAGCGGAAGTGGTGCCGAGTAAATGATTGCCAGATCCAAGACCTTCGCTAAAGCCACCCGCGCTACGCTTCGCACACTACGTGAGCGTCGACGCACGGCTACAGGCCCAATGCTGAGCGTCGATGACGGTTTATTGAAGCCTGCCTGAATTTGGGCACGAAGAAGACGTGGCAAACTGGCATCGGAACGGTAATTGTGATTTGGCACGGTAACTGCGGAACTAGAACATCTGCCTAGCTTTCATTTGAAGCGTGCAGCCGAAATCGTTCCCGGGACAAAGTGCTTGAACGTAGAGAACACACACCTAAACAAGTAGTCAATCGCGCCAACCCATCTTCCAAGGATTCCTAGCATGCCAAAGCAACGAGGTCCCGTGGATTTCGACCGTCGAGCGTTCATGAAAATGGCGGCCACCACTGGCGCGGCCGTGAGTGCGACATCAATGTATCCGAATGAGTTTGTCGAAGCTGCCAATGCCGCACCGGAGAACCCCGCCGCTGGAATCAAGCTCTTGCAGTCGGCATGCCCCTATTGCGGTGTTGGCTGCGGGACGTTGATCAAAGTCGAGAACGGCAAAGTCGTCGGGATGGTGCCCGACAAAAAACACCCGTCGAATCGAGGCATTCAGTGCATCAAAGGGCTCAACGCGCATGAACCGATCTATCACGATCGCCTGACCAAGGTGCTTGTTCGCAAGGACATGAGCGACCCCCTGCGCGGGCATGTGTCCAGCACGAAGGGGCGCTTTGACGACGACGTGTTTGACGAAGTTTCTTATGAAGAAGCAGAGGAGATCGTTACCGAGCGCATCGCCGAAATCGTTCGTGAACGTGGCGGCAACTCCGTCGGCCTCAACGGTAGTGGCCAGCTAACGATGGAAGCCCAATGGATTGAGAACGTGCTCATGAAGGGCGTTCTGAGCAGCAATTCCATCGAGGCCAACGCCCGAATGTGCATGACCTCTGCCGTGACGGGGTATTTTTACAGCTACGGTTCGGACGCACCGCCCACGAGTTACGAAGATATCGAGCAGGCCGACTTCATCACATTCTGGGGTCACAACGCCCGTGAGGCCCACCCGATTTTGTTTTGGCGCGTGGCCGATCACAAACAGCAGAAAGATATTCCGACGTTGGTGGCCGATCCTCGTCGCACCGGTTCGGTCATTGGGTTGGAGAACATCAACCCCCGCAACAGTCTCCACATTCAAACGCTTAACGGAGATATCAGCTATCAAAACGCGATCGCCCATGTGCTGCTGACCAAGCATCCCGAAGCGATCATGCCCGAGGATTGGCTCAAGGATAACGTAAACGGATATCGCGAGTACATCGACGGCGTGCTCGAACGCTATTCTCCGGAGCAGGTCATCGAGCGGCTCAAGCTGCTCGACCGCGGGCGCGTGACGGTCGAAACCATCGAGCGGGTTGCGCAACATTGGGCCGATGCAACGATGAAAGGTCGGCAGCGAGGTCGGGGTGGCGTGCTTTCGTTTTGGGGTATCGGCTACAACCAGATGCTCCACGGTCAGCACAACACCATCAGCATCATCAACCTTCACTTGCTCACGGGTAATCTCGGACGTCCCGGTTGCGGGAGTCACTCGCAAACGGGGCAACCCAACGCCATGAGCGAACGGCTCATGGGCGGGCTCACCGGGCGTTTGCCGTTCAACGAGCCGCTGTCCAACGAAGCGTGGCGGAACCACATCGCCGATGAGTGGGGTATCTCTCGCGAGCGGCTTACGGAGACATCGACCAAGGAGAATGCCGGGATGGCCGTTGGCATGATGGAACGCGCCCTGAAGGACGACCTGTTGGCCATGTTTTGGATGTACACCACGCACATCCACATGCCCGACCTCGACACGTTGGTTCGCCCCGCGCTGACCAAGATGTTCTGCGTGGTCCAGGAAATCTATCGCCACGCGCCGAACTTGCTTTACGGTGACATAATCTTCCCAGCGTCGACCTGGGGCGAATGGTCTGGCGGCACATACATTCAGAGCGAGCGCCGCGTCTATGTGTGCGACGGTACGAACAATCCTCCGGAGAACTGTCTCCCTGACATGGATATGGCAATCGACAAGACGAAGTCGCTTGCCAAAGCGCTGGGGCTCGATGCGGACAAAATCATGCCCTTTGAAAAGAAGATTCGTTCTGGAAACGGACTGATGGTTTACGATCCCGAGGAAGTGTTCCGCGCGATTGCCATTGCCAGCAAGGGAAGCGACGCGGATATGTCAGGCATGATCGAAGTTGAGAAACAAGACGGGATCAGTCTGTACGACCAGCTTCGTGAACTCCGCGGAGTGCAATGGCCCGCACCAACATACGAAATCGCCAGGGCAGGAGGTACGCCACGACGCTATCTGGGCCAGGAAGGTTGGGCCGGCAGGCCATACGGTGCCTTTCGTCATCCCGATGGCAAGGCCAAGATGAAGTTGTGCGAACAATCGTACGATCGCATCAAGGAAATCACCGACAAATTGATGGAATATGGCCATCGCGATCGACCGGGGGCTGGCCCGTTCTTCATCGACGAAATCGCACAAGCAAAAATGGAAGGGCGCAAGAGTCTCTTGGAAGAAGCCCGAGATGCCGCGTTGCCTCCCGAACTGCCAGACTTGGAAATCTATGAGGATACTTCTCGCGGCCTGGAAGATCACAAGCGAGATGACGTGTATCCTTTCTGGCTTGGCCTGGGAATTGTCTACGAACACTTCCACACCGCGAAGACCATCCGTGGTGCGACAACGAGGAAGCTTGTTCCCGAGCAATACGTCGAGATGAGCGTCGGCGACGCCGAGCGATTCGGACTGCGAGATGGGGATCCTGTTCGACTGGTGACACGCCGGGGAACGTACGAGGCTCGGGTCACGGTCGGTTTGCAAAGTGAGTTGCGCCCCTCGCGAAGTGAGTTGCCCGAGGGATACTTGTTCAGTCCGTGGAACCTGTCCGTGGCCGATAGTGCCGATCCGACCAAGAACCGTTGGCTGGTCAACGCGGTCAGCCACCGGGCATGGGATCCCGTGAGTGGTCAGGCAGATTTTAAGAAGCTGGCGGCGCGGATCGAGAGGATTTGAGATGGCAGTTGATCGACGGTCGTTCCTACGCAACGTCGCCGGATTGGCTGTTGTTTCAACTGCCGCGGCGGGTGCCTCGGGGTTGTGGCATGAAGACGCCGAAGCGTCCGACGCGCCGTTGCGTCCACCGGGCGCTTTACCCGAAGCCGACTTTCTTGCCACGTGCATCCGCTGCATGCGGTGCGTTGATTCCTGCCCGAATCACTGCATCGAGTCGACATCCGCTTCCGAAGGAGTTGAAGTTGCCGGCACTCCGCAACTGCATCCACGAAGTCAAGCCTGCATGTTGTGCAGTCGCGCCGAAGGTGATTACCTGCGTTGCACGGCAGTCTGTCCGACCGGTGCTTTGCGGCCAATTAAAAAAGACGTGGATAACATTCGCGCCGACGTTCATATCGGCGTGGCCGAAATCGATCTGAATCTTTGCTACTCGTACAACAACTACACCTGTGGAACGTGTTACCACGCTTGTCCCCTTCAGGGAGAGGCGATCACGCTAGGGCTATGGGAACGCCCGACCATTCATCCCGAGGCCTGCATCGGCTGCGGACTCTGCGAGCGTGCCTGCATTCGTTATCCCCATGCCATTCGGGTGAAGGCCACGAAGCGACCATCGGAGGGCAACGCATGACCGGTCGCATTGTGCCGCCCATTCGCCGAACCGTGCAGGTATTAAGCCTGCTGTTGGTTGTGTTGCTGCCGATATTGTCGCTGTACACGCATCATCACGAGGCCCACGCGATCAACGATCTTCGGGAAGGCGCGTGGCGTACCACCGTAATTCGTGCCATCGACGGATTTGTTGGTGATGACCAAAATCGCGAATATGTGGCCAAGAATACGCAAGGGACCATTTGGTCACTTCGCCTCGCGGGATACAGCTTTTCCGATCCGCTGGCAGGTGCCGAGGCCATCGTAACGAGCCGCTCTTTTTACACACCGTTGTTGTGGTCGCTGTTGGTTCCCATTGGTTTGAGTCTTCTGCTGGGGCGAGTCTTTTGCAGCTGGATCTGCCCGATCAATACGCTGTTGGAAGTGGTCGATCGTTGTCGCGGCTTCCTGTGGATCGCCGAAATTCGTGATCGTGATGTGAAGTTTTCGCTGTGGAATAAGTACTTGGTTCTCGTCGTCGGGCTTGTCATTGCGGGGGTCACTTCGGTTCCGTTTCTTGCTCTGATCTATCCGCCTGCGGTGATTAGTCGCGAGACCCACCTGTTTGTCTTCGGTTCGTCGTTGGGCTTGGGGTTGTACTTGATTCTAGCCATTTGCGCGTTTGAACTGTTCGTAAGCAAGCGATGGTGGTGCCGTTATATGTGCCCTGGCGGAGCCTTGTATTCGTTGTTTGGCCACTTCCGCCTTCTCCGCATACAGCGCGACGACAAGAAGTGCGTCAAGTGCGGCGACTGTGTTCGCGTCTGTCAGTTCGACCAGCGTCCGATGCTCGTTCACACGACTGGTTCAGAATGCACGAACTGTGCGGCGTGCATCTCGGCCTGCGACTCAGACGCCTTGCACTACAAGCTGACGCTTCCTCTGCCCATCATTCATCCCGAGCGCCCACCCAGGGATCCACCGGTCGCCGAAGACTCTGTGAATGGTCATCGACACACGGTTGCCAAGCAGTCTTCTTCGAGATCGTTGCAGGCGGTTCGCATTGGCTTGGTGTTGGCGCTAACGAGCGTGGTTGCCTTGCCGGCTGAAGCGCACCACATTTTGGGGCTGCCGCACTATTCGTATAAGGAAAATTATCCCCAGGCTCCAACGCTGGAGTATCCAGCAACCACGGGGCCCTACGAGGTGCTGATGACGTGTTACCCAGGCACGCCCGTTCCTGGTGAAGCATGCACGGTGGCCTTTTATATCAAGCACGCACAGCGCGACGAACCGTATGCCGATACGGTGATCGTGCGCGTGTTGCAAACCTACACGTTCGGTTCGAATCATGAGATCGTTGCGCCGTCCCAGCGCAGGCCATTCGACAACCAACACCGGTATACGATCACCTTTCCCGAAGACGGGGAATACATCATCGAATTGACGATGGACGTCGAAGGGCAGCTCGAGGTGATTCCATTCTTGGTGATTAGCGGGAATCCGACGGCCACCACATCGATCGTCTCCGCACTTGGCGGAGGTTTGATTGTTTTTCTAGTTACCGTGCGTGCGATCAAGAAGAAGCGTGACCGCCGCGTGGCCTCCGTTCGTCCGCCGGTCACCGAAGAAAGTGTTGCGCCAGACGCAAGCAATCAGATGGTTGCTCCCCAGGCTCGTTAGGCCCCCGAAAGTGATCAAAGAACCATGCGCTCGTTGTTAAAAATATTCTTGCCGTATTGCATGCTGCTTGCTGTTGGCGTGGCGATCTATATCTCAAGCTTTCGCTCGTCGCCGGTTGTCGCAACCAATTCGGAGGAATCCGTCGCGGCAGTTGCACATCTTGATCCGGTTTGCCACATGGAAGTCAATCCTAGTTGGCAGCACCACGCAACTTATCAAGACCAGGTCCACTGGTTTTGCACGCAGCGATGCCGTGACCGTTTCGTTGCTTCGCCTCAATCATTTCTCGGCGAGCGGTGCGTCGTGTGCAACGACCGCATCGATGTGAAAACCGCCTTGCCGGCGACTTATATGGGTAAGACGTACCATCTCTGTTCACAAGAGCATCGCAGCGAATTCAAGGCGGACCCCGCCGCGTTCTTCATGCACTCGATGTGGGGAATTCCACCCTGGCTTTACTACTGCTCAATCGCCGGCGTGTTGGTCGTTAGCTTTGGTGTCTTCGAGAAACGCGACCGCCGGACTTCGCGTGGAACCCTCTCGGTATCACCATCGGGTGCATTGACCATCGCCGACGAATCGAAGACATCGAAGCTGCGTGTGATTGGCGACCGCATCGATTTGCTGCGTATTCCGCTGCTGCATGCCATGTTTACCTCACGACGCTTTCGTTTCTGCGTACAAGCAATCATGGTGCTGCTCTTCTTTCTCATCATCGCAGCGGGGCTGTTCGGCAACCAAAACCCGGCGATGAACATCGCGCCGATCATGACATGGACCATCTGGTGGGGCGGGCTGATTGTGTTGATTATGTACGCCGGAAAAGCGTGGTGCTACATGTGTCCCTGGGACGCCGTTGCCGGTTGGATGGCGAAGCTTCGGCTGTGGACTAAAACCGATAAGACGCTGGGGCTCGAACTGAAGTGGCCACGTGTCGTTCGTAATATTCTGATCGCCACCTTGCTGTTTGTTGGTCTAACTTGGGTTGAGTTGGGCTTTGGCGTGACCATGCGTCCGCGCGTGACAGCCTATCTGGCAATCGCAATGTTATTCATGGCGATTGCCTCCGCGTTTCTGTTTGAACGACAGAGCTTCTGCCGATATGGGTGCCTGGTCGGGCGTGTTAGCGGGCTATACGCCATGTTCTCCGGCGTCGAAATTCGCGCTCGCGACCATGCCGTGTGCCATACGTGCCCCGGCAAAGAGTGCGTGCGTGGCAGTGAAGAAGCCTACGGGTGCCCAACGTTTCTATATCCCGGCATGCTCAAGACGAACACCTACTGCATTCAATGCACCGAATGCATTCAGGCATGCCCTGAAGACAATCTCACGATCAACCTGCGCCCCTGGGGTGCCGACCTGGCAGTCGACCAGCGACCGCGCGAGGACGAGGCTTATCTGGCCTTGCTGATGCTGGCCATCACCGGATTTCATGGGCTGACCATGACGCCCAACTGGGCACTGCTAACGGGCTGGATAAGCGACGTGTTCTCACTTGGAAGGGTGATCGCTTTCTCGCTTGGCATGACGATGCTGTTGCTAGCGCCGATATTGGTCTATGCCGTATTGATCGGCATCTCGCACCGCCTGGCGATGGGTGGTGGCCAACTCGAAAAACGCCCGTTGTCCTATCACGAATATTTTATTCGTTATGCGTACGCGTTGCTGCCGATCGCGCTGTTCTATCATTTGGCCCACAATCTCGAACACTTGCTACTCGAAGGGCCCAAGGTCGTCTCGCTCTTCTCCGACCCCTTCGGATGGGGTTGGAATTTGTTCGGCACCAGCGAGTGGATCATGCGACCGCTGGTGTCGCTTGACGTGCTGTGGATTCTGCAGGTGCTGTTTGTTTTAGTGGGGCACGTCTACAGCTTGTGGGCCGCACAACGAACGAGCATCAACATTTTCGGAAACCACAAAGCGGCGCTGCGAAGCCAGATTCCGATGCTGATCGGAATGATCTGCTTCAGCGTCTTCAGCCTCTGGCTATTGAAACAGCCCATGGAAATGCGGACCAGCGCGATGTAAGGCGAGCGGCGAATGAGAACGTACCAATCACAACCCGAAGCGTGAGCGAGGGAACGCAGTATATTGCCGGTTGGTCCCTCGCTGACGCGTCCCCTTGGTATATTCTCATTCGCCGCACACCTAACGACCCACCGCCACATGGGTCATGGCCTCCTCGTCGTCATTCGGAAGGAAGCCTGGAATAATTTCGAGTGAAGAAACGGAAGCCTTCGCGCATCAAAAGAGATGTGACCAGACTGACCTGAAGTTGAGAGTTTGTCCTCTCGATTCACGTATTTGCCCGACGAGTGATGAACGGCACGGTACGTGGCCCGTTTGATGTATTATGTCTCCGTATGTCGATTTCAAGCTCTGTTGGAGAAACGCCATGTACCGTATGACGCATAAGAGTAGGGATTATTTCATCGTGGTAGGGCTATTTAGCACGGCGCTGTGGCTTGTAGCCTTGCCGCTTGCTGTCGAAGCACAAGACCGTCCTCGTGCTGGTCGCCAGTCGAACCGATCGGCGACCGGCGATCAGTCGCTGGCTGATCAGATTCGGGATCTGCAAACCAAGGTCGCCAAACTGAATGCCGCATTGAAGCAAAACCATCAAGCCACAGCGGCCAACGCCCCCGACATGCAAGGCGGATCGATGCGGCCCATGGGCAAGATGCGGCGAGGAATGGCCGCTGACCAAGCGGGAACGATGTCCGAAGGGCAGGCGATGTCGGGACAAGGCATGTCGGGAATGAAAAAGGGCGGGAAGGGAAAAGGCGGCATGAGCATGATGGGAAAAATGAAGGGCATGGGGTCCATGCAGGTGCCCTCCGCGTTGCCTGGTTTCCCGGGCGCCTCGCACATCTATCACATTGGTGCGACCAGCTTTTTCCTCGACCATCCACAGCACATCACGTTGACGCAACAGCAACAGACAGAATTGAACGGGATCAAGGAACAGGCGCTATTGAAGCAGAGCACAATGGACCGAGCGATTGATCAGGCCGAGCAAGAACTGTGGATATTGACGAGTTCCGACAGTCCGGACGCGGCCTCGATAGAAGCCAAGGTTCGCGAAATCGAAAAGCTCGGTGGAGGCAAACGAATCGCCTACATTCGCGCCGTCGGCGTCGCGGCTGGGGTGCTTACGGACGAACAGCGAAAATCGCTTGTCGGAACCTTGCCGCCAGAACACGCGGCGGCTGGCGCGGAGCCGTTGGATCAGTAGTTCAAAGATCACTGTAGAAAAGGGAGACAGTACGATGCCGATCGAATTGAAAGAAACTCATGATGGAAAGGTTCTTACGGTTTGCGTCAGCGGCAAGCTCAGCGCTGATGATTACCACCACTTTGTTCCAGAAACCGAGCGCCTGATCGAACAACATGGCAAGATTCGTGTGCTGTTCGACATGCACGACTTTCGCGGCTGGAAACTGGGGGCTTTGTGGGAAGACATCAAATTCGACATCAAGCATTTCAAAGATATTGAGCGGCTGGCCATGATTGGCGATCGGACTTGGGAGAAGTGGATGGCGATGTTCTGCGGGCCCTTCACATCGGCCGAGATTCGCTACTTCGACCAGAGCGATGCCGAGCAAGCACGGCAATGGGTTGAAGAAAACGTGGACGTGGTAGCTCAATAGATCGCGACGAGGCTGAGTTGGGCGATCACGTATCGGCTCTCGATGCAATGCTGAAATGCTGAAGGTTTTGGTGCGAGGGCTCGCTACGTCGAGGCGAGTTCGTCGCTCCTCGTGGCAATACCTTTCCACTACTCGTAGGACCATCATGCGGATTGGCATTTTCGCGGACAGTCACGATCATTTGGACAACATTCGACGAGCCGTGGCTGTGTTCAATCAGGTTCAGTGCCAACTGGTTGTGTTTGCCGGCGATCTTGTCTCGACGATCGCTGTTCCTCCTTTGCGAAAACTGAATTGTCCACTCGTCGGATGTTTTGGGGACAACGAAGGAAACCGATCCGGAATTCATGGCGGCATGAGAATAGTTGGGTGTCTGGCCGAACCACCATTTGGCTTCCGTTCGGCGGACGGAACCCGGATTTTGGTGACGCATCAGTGGGAACTACTTCGCGGGCAGGCTGAGGGTGCTGATGTCATCGTGTATGGCCACACGCACCGAGCTTCGATTCGACGAGACCGCGCGGGACGGCTGTTGATCAACCCTGGCGAACTTGGCGGTTGGACTTACGGCCAACCTTCGGTTGCCATTCTTGACACGCAGCCCCTTCAGGCCTCGCAGGTCTGGCTAGACACTGTCGAATCGGTGAACGCCAGTTGGCAGCCGTGATACCAGATGTTTCATCGGTGGCGGTCGGCGTTTCCCAAGGTTTAACGGAACAGGGGTGGGCCGAGTTTGTCTTCGCCAGTGCTCGGCTGCGCGAGCATGATCTTTCGGCCGGTGAGCCCCTCGAGCTTTCGGTGTAGTCCGTGAATGACACGTTGCACGTTGGTTTGCGAACCGCCCGCCTGATTGATCAGTTGGCCCGCCGCTAGTCTTGATGCCTTGAGTGAGTTGCGCGTCTTCTCGTCCATGTCCTCGCCTGCCCATCGCAAGCCTCGCTCCAGGTGCACTGTCGCGGCATTTAGATCGTGGCCTGCCCGCGTTCGTTCTTCTTGGTTTTCAAACGTCGCAACCCGGCAACAGCGATGCGAGCTCTTGATGCAATGATGGCTGGCCAGCGCATAGTGGGCACGGGCGAATGCTTGGTCGAGCACGTTAGGGGATTGAACTTGATTGTTCTGAATGGCCAGCGCCAGCCGTTGGAGGTCATCGACGGCCGCATCAATGCCCGCTTTTCCCTCGGGTGTTGCCCGCGCCCCTTCGAGTCGAAGGAACACGGATGCCGTGCGGAGATGATCTGCCGCCGGCAGCAGTTGGCCGGTCGAGAACAAATCTCGCGCGGCTTCAAAGTGGCGGCATGGCTCGTCCACAAAGACGGCCAAAATATCTTCGTCGATGGCGATTGTTTCTGACGGCAAGCGTGTGAGTTGTTCTTGGGCCACCGTTGTTGTGGTCCCGAACGCGATGGCAATGATCGACAATATCAGCCGAGGGAATGGGTTGTAGTGGGTCATGATCAAGGTTCCTGAACCGAAAGGGATTTGCTTCTTGCTAGATAAAAGAACATAGGGTCGAGTCCGAGAGAGTGCGTTACGTGGGTCAAGGTCTTTCGTGTGAATGGGAATCACTCCCGGCGTCTTGACTTTCATGCGAATTGGAGCCCTCCGAATGGCCATTCTGATGCGAGTGACCATCACGGATTTCGGGGGCCAGAATCTTGGGGTCAACGCCAGCTCCATGGCGATAGACGAGCAAAGCTCCCACGTGGCCCGTCGACATCAATAGGGCAGCGCCAATCAGCGAGGCAATCAATTGCTGCTTGGTGGCCGCGGTTGTCCGTCGACGCCAGCGCATGATTGACACCCAGGTGAACAGAGTGAGCATCGCCAGTCCCTGCCCGAGGTGCCAATACATCAAATCATGACCTGCTTCGGTATGCGCGGGAACGGTAAAGTAAGCCAGTCCGCCCGCGGCTGCCACCAGCCAGCCGAAGGCTGTGCCAACCAAAAACAGCCACGCTGCGGCGCGGTAAATCATTTCATTCGGTCGCCGCAGAGCAACCAGTTCCATCGTCACGCCGGCAAGAAGAAATGCGATGGGAAAATGCACGAGCATTGGGTGAAATTCCCAGAGCTTTGGGATTGGCAACTCCATGCGTCTTCTCTCTATTCTGGATGCTGCTGTGTTTCGACCTTGTGGAATGGCCCAGTGGCTATTTCGACAGGTTAGGTTCCGGGTTTTGCTGCATTTTGCAATAGCAACCTTTGCAGCCCGGTACATCGGCTGTTTATCTCTGCCAGTTTGACCAACGTACCGTGGCTGCCCAGGCTAGTGCCCGTTACTGGGCCGACTTGCAATGCCCACACGATTGCTGTTGATCTAGTGGTGGGCTGACAAGTGCTGAGCTATCCAGAGGACGGGACAGTGCGAACGTCTGTGTGAAACGAGCTTCCGTTTCTTGTGTCAGGGGTAAGTTCGCCAGTTCAAATGTCACGCGCATGTCACCATCTCGCATATTGCTGACATCTACCGGTACAACTAGAAAGTCTCGGTCGCTGTTCGGTTTGGCCGCGACGTACTGTATCGGAAATGGCAACGCTTTGTCGCTGCCTCGTACCTGCATCAATGTCCGTCCGGTAATGCGTTGCATGTCGAGATTCTCGTGATCGTGCCCGTACAGATAGATCCGCGTTTCCCGAGTCTGATAGACAATCTCAAAACTGTAATTCTCGGTCTTTGAAACCTGCCCACCGTGGTGCGCCATAGCATCGTTGGGTTGGCCTTGATCCGCCCCGCGATCATGCTTTGCGTGGTCGTGCCCCGCTTGTCCATGATCGTGACCGGCTTGACCATCGCCCGCCCTCGCGTAACCGGCTGACATGCCCACCATTGAGCCGACAAATAGAGCAGTAACCATGCTTCGAATCGCTTGTTGATTCAACATATCGAATCTCCTTCGTTGAATAGTGATAGCGTGGGATTTTGAAAACAGACGGGCTTCCGTAACGAGCGCCTTTCCTGACGATCCTCACTGCGAGGATGTGGAATGAGTGAAGCGTTGAGCGGCTGCTTTTTCGACATCGTTCGCGTCGCACTCCTCGGTGAATAGCATGCGGCCCGCGGCGATCATCTCGACGATCGTTTCCGATAATCCGAGTAGGTCGCCTCCGTAGTTCAGCACTTCGTTGATCTGCAAATACTTAGCCATGGTGCCGCTATAGCTCGACGAATCGGCTTGATAGAGCCAGACCTGGATATCGGGCTGGCAAAATCGCAGCTTGCACGCCAGTAGCCATCCGCTTTGGTCTGGCAGATCGAGGTTTGCAACGACGTGTGTTGGCGCACATCGACCGAACAATTTGAGTGCCTCGACGGCTGACTTTGCGCGGATGACATGCATTCCCGTCTCGGCCATATCCGTCGCGATACGCGCATACACTTCGTCGCGGTGCTCGACCAGAAGGGCCGTTGGTTGCCGTTGCGCGGCATCACAGTGATCTTCTTCCGGCTTTGCCCTAGAAACGGACTGAGCCTTGCTTGTGGACGTCGATTCAGTGATGGAGAAATTCCGCGGAGGGCACACCGATCCGACACAACTTGTTTCAAACGCTGTCGTCGATAACAACTGATCGGCACGCTCGATCAAACGATGTTTTCGATGTGCGATCGCCATTGGGTTGCCATCTTCGTTTTCGTAAACGACGAATCGACCTCCACAGTGGTCGCAGCCAAGCTCGCGGTCGCGGTATTGGTTCCGTATCTCGACGGGACGACCGCAAACTGGACAATCCAAGACGATATAGGAGAGCTGCATAATCATGATTCTCCTTCCATGCACGCCGCTTGCGCGGTGTTGTCAAGAAGTTAGGCGTTCTAAGAAGCAATGAACCTAGAGACGACGCCGAATCTACTGTCTGCGTTGGGCGTCGGGAGACAACGACATGACTTCACGGTTGACATGCACCGCGAGTCGGCGTTGAAGGAGAACGTTAGAGCCGGAAACAGCAGAGCAAGACACAGAGTGCCACCCCGCTCGATGGGCTGCTAAGGAAGAGAGTAGCGTTGCCTACTAAGACCTCTGGCGCATGGTCCGCTGCAAGCGACGAACGGGCAGCAATCTCTGGACCAATCAACTCGTTGTTGGAAGAAAGTTGGGTGTTCGCCGGATCGACAGCCAGTGGCAGGTCTTTTCCAGCGCAACCCGTCAGACAACAACACGGTGTCGTGATTGAATCGGACGGACTGGATTGGCAGCATGCTTGCTTACTGCTCTCGCCACGCTGAGAGCAACAAGAGTGCCCTTGTGAACAGTAGTTGCTGTCAGTGGTTCCATTGATATCAACCGCCGTATCCGAATTCCTGCTGCAACAGCAGGAGATCGTAGCAGCACAAGCTTGCTGGAGCGGGCTCAATACAGCCGCCAACAAGATCAAGGCATTCGAAATACGTCCAAGTGGCCGAGTCATGATTTCGCGATGACGAGTCAGGCTCCACGGGTCCATGGGCTTCCTTTAGTCTTGTCGGCAGGTCCGCCGGCCCAGTTGAGGATAAACGAAACTTCTATCCCGGATTGTCGAGTCATCCATACGTCTATCGTTGGTCCTAAGTTCACGTCAATGTCAAGTTTCTTGCGAACGGTTGTCGCTAGCAAAGACGCCAAATGCAAGAATTCGGCGTTGCGGCCACGCGCAGCGGGCACCATCTTGTACCTTGTGGGCCAAATTGTTTCTTTGCGTGAAGGAATTCGGCCGGTTGTGCATCTAAAGGGGACGATTGGACGGTGCCAAATTCCTAGGCTTCCGGCGAACGTCCGAACTGTGTTTTCAATGCCCTCGGCACAAAGACAAGAAAACTGCATCTCCGCGATCTACCGTTCGAGAGCAATGTTGTTCAACCCTCAGCTAAAGGAGTCAGTCATGACAAAGAGAACCAGCATCATCAGCAAAATCAGCCTTACTTCGGGACTCGCACTCGCTATTGTGTCCGTGGTGTGGTGGTCTGTTGTGGCCCAAGCAGCGGACGGAAAGCACGATGAACATGGTGGGCGTCATGCGGTGCATATGAACCACATCAAGACGCAAGCAGAGGCGGAAGCACTGAAGCCGGGAGATTCGATCGCCATGGCGTGCAGCATGTGCAAGCACGTAACGGTCCACCATGTGACCAAGGACAAGTTGCACGTTAAGATGCTGACCATCGGTCAAAAGCACGAATGCGCTGCTTGTGGCGGTAGTGTCACGGTCGTTGGCACCGGCCAAGGCGAAGGGAAGAACGAGGAAGTGAACCACGTCTGCACGAAGTGTGGTGACGACGCGATGTTTGTCTGCGCGACGAAGCCCGGCAGTGGCGGGAAGCACCATCACGGACCAAGAAAGAAATAATTTGACCGTGCCGGTTAGAACTGTGCGTAGCGATCGCCGTGGGGCGGGTTTTTCAACCTGCCCCACGGTGGCGTGACGCCGTGTTGGGAGCCCCCCTCGCGATGTGTCGATTTGTTCTCTACATGGGTTCTGAAATCACACTGGACGTTTTGACGACACGTCCCACGAACTCCATCATTCACCAAAGTTTCGAGAGCCGCCTACGCAAAGAGCCGCTGAACGGAGACGGTTTTGGGATAGCCTGGTACGTTCCGGAAGTGTCGCCGAAACCCGCGCAGTTCCGCTCGATCCAGCCAGCTTGGAACAACGCGAATCTGCTGCACTTGGCGCGCGTCAGTCGCAGCCCGGTCATTCTGGCACATGTGCGGGCCGCGACCGAGGGAACCGGGGTCTCCGAAGCCAACTGCCATCCCTTTACAGCAGGTCAATTCGCGTTCATGCATAACGGCTCGGTCGCGGATTTTGGTAGGTTGAAGCGTAGAATCTCACAGCGGTTGTCGGACGAGTCCTATTCGTGGATTCAAGGAACGACGGATTCCGAGCATCTGTTTGCTCTTTTCCGCGATCAGCTTTTGCGCTGCCAATGTGCCGATGAGACCGAAACGATGGCAAACGCGTTGGAGGCGACCATTGCGGAAGTCGTCGCTTTGGCATCAAAGGCGGGAGCGAACGGAAATTCGTACCTTAACCTAGCTGTCTCCGATGGAACGCGTGCCGTTGTCTCACGCTATGCCACCGGCGACGCGGAAAGCCCCAGCCTGTACACATTCACCGGCGAGCAGTGCGTCTGTGAAGAGGGAGTGTGTCGGATGATTCAAGGCGGCGACCGAGCCGCGACGGTGATTGTTGCTTCCGAGCCACTCAACGACGATCCTGAATGGGAAAGCGTTCCGCACAACCATCTGTTGCTAATTCATCCCGACTGTTCGATGCACGTACGTGCCATCGATTGACTCAGGGATCCATGCCAGCGATGACCGAGTAAAGTACTAGCATGGACTTCACAGCCGTCACGGTTATCGCTCTGGGAATCGTTCTCTTCAGCCTTGTCTCAGCGCGACTGGGGCAGCGTTTCGTCACCGCGCCGATGGTCTTTGTCTTGTTCGGCCTGTTGATTGGCAATGCGGGCTTACGTCTGCTCGGGTTCCAACTAGAAGAAGGCACGATTCATCTACTGGCGGAACTGACTCTAGTCGTCGTGCTGTTCTCGGATGCATCGCGGATTGATCTGAAACTACTACGTAGCGAACACAACCTACCGGTCCGGCTACTGGCGATTGGGTTGCCGCTTAGCATTGCTTTGGGAACCCTTGTGGCTTGGTGGTTATTTCAAGATCTGGGTTTTTGGCAAGCCGCGGTCTTGGCGACGATTGTCGCGCCAACGGACGCGGCATTGGCCCATGCCGTGGTCACGAACAAATTAGTACCGATTCGAATTCGCCAAACCATCAGCGTCGAAAGTGGCCTGAACGACGGACTCTGTCTGCCACTGTTTCTCATCTTTTTGTGTGGTGCTCGTGTGGCCGAACATCCGGAATCGACCGCTTACTGGATTCGCTTTGCCGCGATGCAAGTCGGGTTTGGCCTGTTGGTCGGTATCGGCGTTGGCTACATCGGGGGTAAGTTGATTGAACATGCGGCACGGCGCGAGCGAATTAGTCATTCGTTTCTCGAACTCACGACGCTCGCCCTAGCATTGCTCGCTTGTGGTGCAGCAGAGTTAGTCGGCGGCAACGGTTTCATCGCTGCTTTCTGCGCGGGACTGACCGTCGGAAACATCTCGCGAGCGCTCTGTGGCGCCATCCGCGAATTCGCCGAGGCCGAAGGACAATTGCTAACGCTGCTGGTGTTTCTAGTGTTTGGTGCTGTCCTAGTACCGCAGGCCTTTGCGAACATCACATGGGTCGGGGTTCTCTTCAGTATAATGGGGCTAACCGTGCTGAGGATGCTGCCCGTGGCAATGAGCCTTGTGGGAACACGGCTACGAACAGAAACACGTTTGTTTGTCGGCTGGTTTGGACCGCGCGGAGTTGCGTCGATTGTGTTCGCACTGGTGCTGATGGAAGAAATCGCCGTTCCCGCCCGCCAGGACATCTTCGCGGTCGCCATGGTCACCGTTGGCTTGAGTGTCTTCAGTCACGGAATCAGCGCTTACCCGCTGGCGAAGTGGTATGCGGCGCGCACCCACGCCACAAAACAACTTGGCCCAACTTCTGAGCACGAACCTGTTACCGAAATGCTGTTTCGCCAATGATTTCGCAATGTCCACCGATGCGTACTGATGTCACTTGCATCGTACCGATAGAGGCTTTGGCCTAGAAGATTGCCCGTGAAATGCCCTGAAAGCGACGCTGTCGACTACTCTGAAAACACCAAGCTTACTGATAAACTAGGAGCGTTGACTGCCGGACTCTAGCGACCAGTAAGTAACGAATGGGAGACGTGACATTGGAAAAGGCGAACCTGTCCTTGCGGATCGAACTAGGCGCTTACAAGCTTCTTTACAAGCCAGTGGTCCGTCGTAGTGTCCGGCAGATCGTTCAAGGTCGACTGCTCGATCCAGATGACCCCAAAAGGGGGCGGTGGCTGCGAACGGATGTGGATGCCCTGCTGCGAGCCACTTGGGCTCGTGTGGATGAACTGGTCCCAGAGGCAGGGCTCGCGACGCTGCCGACATTTGGCAGTCGTAGCATGGTCTTTCTCGCTGTTGTCACGACGGCCGCTTACCAGGCTCTGATCGAGCAGGGGCTCTCGCCCGTACCCGCTGCCAACCTGATCGCGGACGTGGGCTGGAAGCTTTATGCGTTGGGGATAAGTCTCGTGTCCTTTCCGTTTCGAATGTCAACTCGTGATACCGGCAAGAGAATGGATCGCACGATCAAAGCGCTCATGGTATTCCCATTCAGCGCCCCGGGCCGTCCTGGCTACGAAGTCAAGGTCTGGCGAGAAGGAGGACAACTGCTTACCCATTGGACTTCGTGTCCTCCGCAGACTTTTGTCCGCGATCTCGTTGAGCGCCAAGGAGACCGAGGTGAACTCGATGCCTTTTATCGCTCGTGGTGTCACTACGACTGGCCAGGTGCCGATGTGATCGCGGATGATGGTGAACACGGCCACTACTCACGTAAACACACGATGTCCAGGGGAGATGCTGTCTGTGATATGTGCTGGAAAGACAAGGCGTGCAACAAACCGGTAGACATTCAATGACCGAAAGGTCGTCGCCGCAATGCGATAGACAGTGACGCCACTTTGGGTATGTTTTGCGAATATTCGGTGGCCAGATCATCACGACCCCGCGAGGGTGCCTGTTTGAATGTCGCAAAAAATGCTAAGCACCCGTGAAGAAAGTTGGTTCGTCCGGCATCAAACACTTTGTACGAATCGCCTTGTGTGATTGGATTCCCATTTTTCTGGAGAGCCGGTCCGATGACAACGGAAGTTAGCAGCCAAGTCGAAGCATTCATGCAAGGTCTCGTCAAGCGAAATCCGGGCGAACCGGAATTCCATCAAGCGGTGCTAGAGTTCGTCGAGACGCTGATGCCGTTCGTAATCGAACATCCGGAGTACCAGAAGGCCCACATTCTGCAAAGGATGACCGAGCCTGACCGGACGGTTTCCTTTCGCGTTTGCTGGCAGGATGACGAGGGGAACGTACGCTGCAATCGGGCTTGGCGAGTTCAGTTCAACAACGCGATCGGCCCTTACAAAGGCGGGCTGCGATTTCATCCGACGGTGAGCCAAGGCGTGCTGAAGTTCCTCGGGTTCGAGCAAACGTTTAAGAACAGTCTCACCGGGCTGCCGATGGGTGGCGGAAAAGGGGGCGCGAACTTCAACCCCAAAGGCAAGAGCGACGACGAAGTGATGCGATTTTGCCAGGCGATGATGATCGAACTGCAACGCTATATTGGCGAGAACAAAGACATCCCCGCTGGAGACATTGGAGTCGGTGCCCGGGAGATTGGCTTTTTGTTCGGTGCCTACAAGAAATATGAAAACCGGTTCACCGGAGTGCTCACGGGCAAGGGCTTGTCGTACGGCGGCAGTCTTGTGCGAACCGAGGCAACCGGGTATGGCTGCGTCTATTTCTGTGAGAACATGCTGCAACACCGCGGCGACAGCTTGCGCGGCAAAACGTGTGTGGTGTCGGGGTCCGGAAATGTCGCAACCTACACCATTGAGAAGGCATTGGAGTTGGGTGCCAAAGTGGTCACCTTGTCGGATTCTTCCGGATACGTGTATGACGCCGACGGGATCGACGCCGAAAAATTGGCCTATATCAAAGACCTGAAGCAAGTCCGTCGCGGGCGCATTGCTGAATATGCTGGCAAGTTTCCGAGGGTCGAGTACCATGCAGACGAGCGACCCTGGGGAGTTCCTTGCGACATCGCGTTTCCATCTGCCACGCAGAACGAAATCAGTCTCGATGATGCACAAACCTTGCTGAACAACGGAGTGCAGGCGGTTTGCGAAGGGGCGAACATGCCGACGGAACTAGAAGGCGCGCACGCCTTTCTCAACGCCAAGATCCTCTACGCACCTGCCAAAGCCTCGAATGCCGGAGGCGTTGCCGTTTCTGGATTGGAACAAAGCCAAGACTCTCTCCGGTTAACCTGGAGCCGGGAGGAGGTCGATGGTCGGCTGAAGACGATCATGAGCGACATTCATGCAAAGTGTATTGAGCATGGAGAACAGAACGGATTCGTCAACTACGTCAAAGGGGCGAACATCGGTGGCTTCGTTCGAGTTGCGGACGCCATGTTGGCCTATGGTATTATCTGATCGCTTGCTTATTGCGGCGAACTGTTTCACGGACCACACGAGACCGAATGCGTCATGACCGTTATCGATTTCTTCTATCGAAGCGTACGAAGCTGGCCGCTGGTCTTTGGCTGGTTAGCGCTCGCTACTATCAGTCACACGGCGCATGGTCAAGCGTCACCGGGAGAACATGCCTCGCACCACCCCGGTCAATCCCAAGACACCCCTGGGGCAAGCGAGCAAGGTGGCGGCAAGGGTGGCATGATGGGCGGTGGCAAGGGCGGCATGATGGGCGGTGGCAAGGGCGGCATGATGGGCGGCGGTGGTGGTGGAATGGGTGGCATGATGGAAAAAATGGGGGCGCCCAAACCCAAGGATCTCTATCCCAAATTGATGGACTTACCCGACTTGCCTTTGGAAGAACGGGCCCAGATTGAGCAGGAAGCCCATCAGCGCATGATGGATGGCACGGCGTTGCTCTCCGCGGGGTTGGACGAGTTGTCCAGTGCCGCGGCAAGCGATGATTTTGCAACGATGCAAGCCGCGACCGCCAAGATGCGCGAAGGACTCGCGCAATTCGAAAGCGGCTTGGCCGCGCATCGCGCGCTTGCCGAAGGCAAGGCACCCCGCAACGTGGCGCTCACCTGGTTCAAGCGCGAGATGGGCTTGCTGCCTCTCGCAACCGCTGAGCCAGGGTTTCGGCTGTTCGGTATGACTCTGTTTCATACCAGCATCATGGCGATACTTGCGATCTTCGTCGCGGCGATGATCTGGATGTATTTCTTTAAGATGCGCCGGGCCGCAACGCTGATGGAGTCACTAGCTGTAGCCGGTTCATCCACGACTGCCGCGCCGGTGAAACCAGCCCCCGGCGGAAGTCCGGCGGTGGCGCCTTCCACAAAGATAGCCTCCGACAGCACGTCCACTTCGCAGCCAACAACCGTAAAGACGACCGCGGAGAACGACTGCTGTGAAGAGTCGACCGTGGAATGCGCGGTCGAGGATGGCGCGACAGACCGCTCGGATATCTCGCAGGGGATGCTCCGTGTCGCCAAGAGAAAGCTGTGCCGGCTACGTGTTGCCCACATCGATCAGGAAACCGTCGACGTGAAGACGTTTCGGCTCGTCGCCTGTCACGGCGGCGCCTTGCCGTTCAACTATTATCCCGGCCAATTTCTCACCTTGACCCTGCCGACCGGCGAGAAACCGATCCGGCGAAGCTATACCATCTCGTCGTCTCCCACGCAGGGCTACTATTGCGAGATTACGGTCAAGCGTGAAGACAAGGGCGCCGGTTCGCGTTACCTCCACGACGCCGTCAAAATCGGTGACACGCTAGAGGTTCAGGCACCCAGCGGCAAGTTCATCTTCTCGGGGAAAGAGGCGTCCAGCATCGTGCTGATCGCCGGTGGCGTGGGAATTACGCCGATGATGAGCATCACGCGTGCCTTGACCGACATGGGATGGCCCGGCGAGATTTACTTCATTGTCGCCTGTCGCGATCCGGAGCACCTCATCTTTGAATCCGAACTGAAGAGGCTTCAAGAGCGCCATCCGAACTTGCATTTGCACGTTGCCATGAGCCGTATCAAAGGGGATACCAACGGCTATCACGCGGGCCGAATCTCGAAGGATTTGCTCGCCGAGTGGGTTCCCGAGATCACCTCGAAATGGATCCACCTCTGTGGCGCGCCACCGATGATGGACTCCACCAAAGGGTTGCTCGCGGAATTGGGTGTGCCAGCGGACAGGATTCACCTGGAGAACTTCGGTTCGCAGCAGAAGCCTCGTGCGAAAGTCGCCGATCGAAAAAAGGCAGGCACCGCCGCGACAACCAAGACGGCTGCCACGGTGAACTTTGCGACATCGGACAAATCAACGCAGTTTCTGCCCGACGAAACCATCTTGGAGGCCGCTGAGCGAGTCGATGTTAACATTGACAACTCGTGCCGAGTCGGCATGTGCGGCATCTGCACGGTCAAGCTCTTGTCTGGGCAAGTCACGATGGACATTGAGGACGGGCTAGAGCCTGAAGACAAGACCAGCGGCATGATTCTCGCCTGCCAGGCGAAATCGACCGGCGATGTGAAGGTGGAAGCGTAGACGTTTGTGTGACGGAAAGACAGAATCGTTTGGCGGCCTCGGAACACCCGACCCTCGACACTGAGCGCATCTCATGAAGGAACGCCAAAAGGTCATTGTCACCGGCCTGACGATTCTCATGCTCATCGTGTGGCTTGGTTTTGTGGTTCATCGGTCGACCAGGTTCGCCGGTAGCCCGTGGGGTGGCGTTCTTGGTGTCAGTGGCGCACTGTTGATGCTTGTCCCGTTGGCCTACCTGATCGTAAAACGCATCAAACGATTGAAGAAGTGCGTCGGCAAGTATGTTTCCATGCGCACGCTGCTGGCCTGGCACATCTACGCCGGAACGCTGGGACCGATCTTGGTGCTGTTGCACACAGGACACAAGTTCGAAAGCCCTCTGGGAATCGCTCTCACTAGCATGACGCTGTTGGTCGTGATCAGCGGGTTCGTGGGACGCTATCTCATGAACCAGTTCTCGGCAGAGATCCGAGAAAAGAAAGCGATGCTCTCCAAGCTCAACGCGGCCTACCATCAGGCAGCAGACCACTTGGCGATTGACCCGCAACGCGCCGTCGATCTGCGACCGTTTACCGGGATGCTCGGGCGTTTGGCGGCCAATCTGTTTGTTCGGGACGTGGCAACCGTGGATCTTGGTTCGTCGGTCACGGCGGTGACTGGTCCGGCGACGATGCTTCGTCTAACGGAATCCATTGCCGATTTGGAATACGCCATCAAGACACACGAATCGTTCAAGCGATGGTTCGGCAAATGGTTGAAGCTGCACATCGTGATGTCCTTTATTCTGTACGCGCTCATGGCGCTGCATGTGTGGTCGGCGATTCACTTCGGGCTCAGGTG
>CAZNXE010000032.1:0-30312 GCA_964576465.1 uncultured Planctomycetaceae bacterium | reverse complement strand
CGAGCTATTCGTGCGGCTATACCCCGACCATTTTCGGGTTGAACAGGTGTTACAGCTCAATTCGATTTGGGAGAAGACCTCGCCCGAACGTCAGAAACTTCTACTGGCATGCCAGACGCGCTGCATGAGTATTGTCGGGGGTATCGTTCGCGATGCGATTGCCCACGGTGATTTGACGTTGCGTGAAGGCATGACGCCCGAGGACTTAGTTTTCGGGATGTGGTCGCTCAGTTTCGGGGCGTATTCGATTATGTCGACCAGTGGACCGCTGGCCGAGTTGGGCATTCGCGATGCGTTCACCAGTACCAGTACCAACATTCAGATCATGCTCGACGGTATTGGCTGGAAACCGACGTTGGACCAGTGGGATTACGACGGGACGGTTCAGCGCATTTTCCAAGAAGTGTTTGCTGAAGAGTCACGCCAAGCGTTCATCGCGTCTTCACGGGGGCGCAAATAATGACAAGGCGTCAAATCATGACGAAACGTTCGCTAATCCTGAGTGCCTTGTTCGTTCTGGCAATCTCCGTGGCTTGGGTCTCATTTAGCTCGGGGAAGTCAGACGAAGCCGAACAGGCAGCCGAAGTCGGTACGCTGCCCGTTGAGACGGTCACCGCACATCAAGTCAATTCCTACAAGACGGCGCGAGCCTACACAGGTGTGATTCGAGCCCGTCGCGACACGGTGTTGGGTTTAGAGCGACTGGGGACTTTGAAGAGAATTCATGTCGACGAGGGACAACACGTCGAGCAGGGCGAGGTCATTGCCGAGCTCGATACCCGGCGGCTACAAGTCAGCCGTCGGCTGCTGGAAGCCCGTCGTAACCAAGCCACCGCGATGCTTGCCGAGTTGGTGGCCGGGCCGCGCCGTGAAACGATTGATGCGGCCGATGCGGAAGTCCGTGCCTTGAAAGCCCAACTCGAACTTGAAAAGGCGAATCTCGTCCGACGGGAAGCGCTGTTGGCCGACAATATTATTCCTCAAGAAGAATTCGACGCCTCGAAGTTTGGAGTTCAAGCCGCCGCCGCTCGGCTCGAGGCGTCGCAGCGCCAACTAGACGAGCTCAATGCCGGAACTCGAAAAGAAAAACTCGATGCGCAGAAGGCCGTGCTCGAAACACTCGATGCCGAGTTATCGGATGTGAACATCGAACTTGAAGATAGCGCGTTGTTGGCACCCTTTGCCGGCACGGTGTCTCAGCGGATGGTTGACGAGGGCACGGTGATTGCGACAGGTG
This sequence comes from uncultured Planctomycetaceae bacterium, assembly GCA_964576465.1. Classification (GTDB taxonomy): domain Bacteria; phylum Planctomycetota; class Planctomycetia; order Pirellulales; family JAEUIK01; genus CAZNXE01. The sequence continues at coordinate 29,075 of CAZNXE010000032.1, read as the reverse complement.
CCCCCATCGTGCGATTGGTCGAAGACCGCGCACTGGAGGCATGGATCGGGCTTCCCGTGCGGGTTGCGGCCGGTTTTGAAAAAGGCCAATCGGTCGAGCTTTTCGTGGACCAGGAATCGCATGCGGCAACGGTCCACAATCGAATGCCGGAACTTGACACCGACAGTCGCACGCGAATCGTTGTGTTCACGCTCGACGATGTCTCGACCAGCCAACTCGTTCCCGAACAGGTCGTGCGGCTCCGTGTCGAGGCGCGAACGGTCGTGGACGGGTTCTGGTTACCAACCGATGCCTTGGCTGCCGGGCCACGAGGGCTCTGGAATTGTTACAGCGTCGCCGATGGTCGTGTCCAGCGGCGGTTGGTCGAAGTGTTGCACACCGAGGGAGATCGCGTTCTCGTTCGTGGGACACTGGTCGAAGGCGAACCAATCATCGCCTCGGGCACCCATCGCGTCGTCGCCGGACAGCAGGTTCGCATGTTGAACGAACAGCCACATGCCACCAACTCACGGGCAACGCATACGAAACGTTAGCGTCTGTCGCGGCGTGGTAACACGCGGTTGGCTGCCGTGGGATTCAAACGAGAATGTGAAAGTCAATCGTGATGAGCAACCTGTTCTATCGCAATCCGCGGCTGCTGGTCTTGACCATCTGTTTGATTCTGGTCTCGGGGTTTTCGGCCTACACGGTGTTACCGAGAACTGAAGATCCGAAGTTGACCAAACGGGTTGCCCTGGTGCGAACCGTGTTTCCGGGGGCGAGCGCCGAACGGGTCGAATCGCTGGTGACCGAGAAGCTTGAGAAATCACTGGATGAAATCGAGGAAATCAAGCTCTTCACGTCGGCTTCTCTTTCAGGGATCTCGTCCATCGTGATCGAATTGCACGATTCGATCTATAAGCCTGACGAGATCTGGTCACGCGTTCGTGACAAATTGAGGGACGTCGAATCCGAATTGCCAATCGACGCCGGTCGCCCTCAATTCGACGAAGCACATATGGGCGCCTACGGTCTAATCGTGGCGCTGAAGTGGACCGGGGAAGGTCCACCAAATTTCGCCATCTTGGGGCGGCTGGCTGAAGAACTGCAAGACATGCTCCAAGCCGTACCGGGGACCGAGCAAGTCGATCTATTTGGTGAGCGACAGGAAGAAATCGTCGTCGAAATTCGTCCCGATCAATTGGCCACACTGGGGCTTTCGGTGACACAGATTGCCGATCAACTGCGCGCCAGCGACGCCAAAGTGACGGCTGGCCAACTGCGCGGAAAGCGCGGTAACTTTCTGTTCGAAGTCGCCTCGGAGTTGGACTCGTTGGAACGCATCAGGCGAACCCCCGTCGCCTTTGGGCCAGCGGGACAAACCGTCTTGTTGGCCGACATTGCGGAGGTGCGCAAGGCCATCGCCGATCCGCCGGAAAACATGGCAATCATTGATGGCCAGCCCGCGGTTGCTGTCTCGGCGTTTGTCGAATCGTCACGACGCATCGACCTGTGGTCCAACGCCGCGGATGTGGTGCTCGGTGAGTTCGCCAAAACGTTGCCGCGTGGCGTTGAATTGAAGACAGTGTTCGATCAGGCGGGCTACGTGAACGTTCGCCTCAGCGTTTTGTTGTTCAACTTGTTGCTGGGTGCCATGGCGGTGATGGTCGTGGTGCTCATCTTGATGGGCTGGCACTCGGCGTTAATCGTTGGCATCTCGCTACCGCTATCGGCGCTGATGGTTCTCACCGGCATGCGGCTGTTGGGCATGCCCATTCACCAAATGTCGATTACGGGGTTGATCATTGCGTTGGGGCTGCTCATCGATAACGCAATTGTGATGGTCGATGAAGTGACGGCCAATCTGCGCGAAGGCAAATCTCCGGCCAAAGCGATTAGCGTGAGCGTTCGCCATTTGTCCGTGCCGCTGTTCGGGTCGACGCTCACCACGGTGTTGGCGTTTGCTCCCGTGGCATTGATGCCGGGCCCTGGTGGTGAGTTTGTGGGCGCGATTGCCCTTAGCGTGATCTTGGCCATCTCCAGTTCCTATTTTCTTGCCATGACCGTCGTTCCCACGTTGACCGGCATCTTGCAAAGGGCCCGGCTTTCGAAGCAAGTTGGTCGCTGGTGGCAGGATGGAGTTCGCAGCCACCGCTTGCGGGCGGCGTACATCTCGCTGCTCGATTTTCTGTTCGCCCGTCCGGCGTTGGCCATTGGTCTAGGCATGCTGCTGCCGGTATTCGGATTTATCCAGGCGCGAACGCTTCAAGAGCAGTTCTTTCCGCCTGCCGATCGCGATCAGTTTCAAATCGAACTGGAATTACCGTCGCATGCGGCGATTGGTCGGACACGGCAGGCGGCGCTGGAAGTCCGAGATATTGTGATGGCCCACGAGCATGTGCGAAATGTTCAATGGTTCATCGGCGAGAGCGCGCCGTCGTTCTACTACAATCTCGTCGAGCGTAACAAATTCACACCGCAATATGCTCAGGGCATTGTGCAGTTGGATTCGGCCGAAGGTGTCGATCCCTTGATCCGCCGCGTGCAAGCCGAACTAGACGAGAAGTACTCGGGAATGACGGTCCTGGTTCGTAAGCTCGAACAAGGCCCCCCGTTCGATGCCCCCGTCGAACTCCGTCTCTATGGAGCCGATCTTGGTCGCTTGCGCGAACTCAGCGCTGCGGCCCGCCTGGAGTTGTCTGCGGTTGCTGGCGTGGTTCACGTGCGCGATGACCTCTCGGAAACCTTGCCGAAACTTGCGTTGAAGGTCGACGAAGAAGAAGCCCGGATGGCGGGTCTCGACCACCTGTCGATTTCGCGGCAACTCGATTTCATGCTTGAAGGGGCCGTTGGTGGTTCCCTGTTGGAAGCAACCGAAGAGTTGCCGATCCGTGTACGGTTGGTGCAGTCGAGTCGCGGTGATCTGGACCGCATTGCCTCGCTAGAATTGGTATCGTCACAACCCGGCTTCAACGACTTTGTGCCTCTCTCGACGGTAGCCGAAATCGAATTGATCCCCGAGCAAGGAACGATTTCTCGTCGCAATGGACGACGCACCGTGACCATTCAGGCGTATCTCACACCGGGTATATTGCCCAGCGCGGTACTGGCTGCGTTTCGAGACCAGCTCGACGCGTCGGGCTTCAAACTGCCCCCGGGTTACACGCTCGATGTTGGCGGAGAGGCTGAAGCACGCGATAACGCAGTGGGGAATTTGATGTCGACCGTCGGGGTGCTGTTGGTGCTGATGGCTGCCACGTTGGTCTTATCGTTTGGCTCGTTTCGGGCGGCGTCGATCATTGCCTTGGTCGGTGTGCTGTCGATCGGCCTGGGGCTGGCCTCGCTGTGGACGTTTGGATTTCCGTTCGGTTTCATGTCGATTATCGGCACGATGGGGCTGGTCGGTGTAGCCATCTAGGATGCCATCGTGGTGCTGGCCGCCGTCCGCGCCGACCCTAAGGCCGCCACGGGCTATCCCATTGCAGTTCGCAATGTGGTCGTCAAAGCCACGCGCCATGTGCTCTCGACCACCATCACCACCATCGCCGGATTCACGCCGCTGCTAATCGCCGGAGGGCAATTCTGGCCCCCACTGGCAGTGGCCATCGCCGGAGGCGTATCGGGAGCCACGGTGTTGGCGCTGCTCTTCGTCCCGTCACTGCATCTGGTTCTGGTACGCCTGACCAAGCAGACAGACGAAGTCCTCGATTCCAATGGCAAAGAGTCGTTGCACGATTGGGACCAAGCATCGCTGGCCATCGAAACGGTATAGCCAATCGCGGCGCGTCCGCGCCAAGGTGTGACGCGCCGAACGGGCGGTGACAACACGTCGTGCCGTTGTGTCGTCGTGGTCGAATAGAATCACAGCGTGGAGAATACCATGACAACGATAACGGCAAACGAGTGATTACGGATCTTCGACAGCTGTAAGTCTGGTCTTGGATAGCAATCGAAACCGCCGCATATCCGCCGGTGGTGGTGGGGGCGGGAATCGGCTATGATGTTGCCTTGTTCTGCGGGGGTGGTGTGCCCTGGGGCGCAGGTATTGTTCTTGGGGTTGGGCTCAGAAAGGGATCAAGCCGATGGCGCGTAAGGTGTTAAATCGCAAAGACTTGCGTGCAGAAGCCGAGGCCGTCGAGAAGCTGTCCGCGGAAGAGAAAAAGGGCACCAAGAAAACGGCCAAAAAGAAAGCGGCCAAGAAAACCACCCGCCGCCGCACGAAGAAAGCGCCCGAGCAAATCCGCCTCAAGGCCTTCTGGGGCGTCTTCAATCAGTCGCTCAAACGCGTGGCACTCTTCGAGTACAGCCAGCGGAAACAGGCCGATAAGAAGGCCGGCGAGTTGAGCACCAAATCGAAGCAGCCCCACTTCGTGCAACAGGTCAAGGAAGTGATCGAGGAAGAGTTGCCCAGCGCTGACACTTCTGTTTAAACGCCCTCGAGTTGCATCTGGACCATCGTACGGTATCGCCCGCTGGCGGCCATGAGATCGTCGTGGATTCCGATCTCGGCGATGCGGCCATCTTCAATCACCACGATTCGGTCGGCATGCGTGATGGTGCTTAGCCGGTGAGCGATGACGAAGCTCGTGCGGCCCTCCATCAACCGTTTCAAGCTCTGCTGAATGAGCCGCTCGCTTTCGGTGTCCAGGTTGCTGGTGGCCTCGTCTAGGATCAAAATTCGCGGATCGGCCAGCACGGCCCTGGCGATGGCGATCCGTTGCCGCTGCCCGCCACTGAGGCGAACGCCTCGCTCGCCGACGATTGTCTCGTATCCCTGCGGGAGATCTTCGATGAACACGTCGGCATTCGCAACTTCGGCCGCATCGCGAATCTGTTTTTCGGTGGCGTGCCGTACGGCGTAGCCAATGTTTTCAGCCACCGTGCCATCGAACAGGAAGATGTCTTGCTCGACGATCCCCAACAAGTTGCGGTAGCTCTCCACTTCAATCTCGCGGAGGTCAATTCCATCCAGCGCAATTCGTCCCGCGGTTGGATCGTAGTATCGGGCGACCAGATTGCAGAGCGTCGTTTTGCCTGAGCCACTAGGGCCGACCAGGGCGATCATCTGTCCCGGCGGAACATCGAGCGAAACATCGCGGAGCACCAACCGATCGTTGCTGGCGTAGGCGAAGTCGACTTCATGCAGCGTAATATGCCCCGCCACGTCGCTCGGCTTCAGCGCGATGGCCCCCGGCAGGGCGGGCATCTCGGTCGGTTCTTCCAGCAAGTCGAGAACGCGTTCCAGGCCCGCGAGATTGTTTTGCAACTGGGTCGCACTGTTGGCCAGCGTGGCCAGCGGCCCCAGCATCATCATCAGATAGGCCAGGAACATCATTAAATCGCCCAGGGACAACTGCCCCGACAAGACGCGCCATCCGCCATACAGCAGCAGCGCCGAAGAGGCCATTGGCAAGAGCATTTGCCACACGATCTCGACACCGCGTGCCCACCACCAAGCACTAAGTTCCTGCCGCCCCAGCAGGTGATTGCCCCGCGTAAATCGGGCCGTTTCACTTCGCTGTCGCCCGAACGCGCGAACGACTCTCATGCCGCCGAAGGCTTCGGTTGAATGGCTATCGACATCTTGCCGTTGCCGGCGGATATCTCGGTACAGGGGCCGAATGCGACTGATCCACGTGCGATGCGTGAGGAACACCGTGGGCAGCAGAATCAGCGACCCCAGCAGCAACCGCCAGTCGACCCAGGTGAGAATGACCAGACTTCCGACCAACTGCACGATCGCTCGCCAGGGATTGTAGAACAAACTGAACACCAGTTCGGCAACACCACCGGCGTCTTCACGCAAGATACTGGACACTCCGCCCGACTTGAGCTGGTACACACGATCCAACGGCAGACGCACGGCATGTTCAAACACGCGCCGCCTGACAGACAGTTGCACTCGCTTCGTGGCCCGCGTCGCAATCCACCGCCCCCAAACGTGAATGACCACATCGACTGCGGACATGGCAACGACGGCTGCGACAATCCAAATCAACAGCGTGAAACGATCGGTCGGTAAATCGATCCATCGGGTCAGTTCCACCGGCACGGGGTTGTCGGTCAACACGTAGTCGATGACCAACTTCGTCGACACCGGCGGAATGAGCTTCAACAGCGCCGACACACTCAACGTTGCCAACGCAAAGCAGATGGCGCCACGGTGCCCACGAACCAAGCCCCAAAAGTCGGCCAGCAATTCAAGGAACGAACGGCTTTTCGGAGAACCCTTTGGTCGCGAGTCGTCGTATTTGCGGCCAACACGAAACTCGCCGGCAGCCCGACGCTCTGCAAGCTTCGCGGTATATTCGGCGAACCGCCGCCGGCTGCTTTTGCGGGAAAACGACATTGCAGGAGGTGGAGAGTGGAATGTGATGACCAACGGGAGCGTCGGCACAAACCACGCATCCGCATGTGTCATTTATAGGCGGTGCCTGGCCATAGGAGTAGCCACCGCAGCCTCAATCGCGTCAAAATGATTTTCCACAAATCTTCGGAAAGTGTGCGCTGCAATCAAGATAGAACGAATGTGGGAAGTTTCATTACGACCCCATGGACACATGATGTAGGCGCCCATCACCCAAAGTCTGAGACTTGAAGATGCACCAGTCACGCAGCGTTTGACTTTCCGGGGGACGATATCGGCCCTGTAAGAAAGATTGTGTCACCTAGCAGGAATGGATATTTTGTGGAACCCTTTTCTCTGGAGAATTGACGCATGGATGCTTCTTTACGAACGCGGGCCGAAGAACTGGCAAGTGAAATGGCCGGGCAGGCTTCGACGGTCGAAGACCTGAGCGGATCGATGCGGCAGATGATGAAGTCGGCCATGGAGCGGATGCCCGTACTACGTTTGCAAACAACATTGCCCTGCCAGCGTGGCACAAAAGACTTCACCGGGGGCCACTTCCTGCCCAACTCACCGATTCACTGCCCCTTTGGCCAACTCCAGTTCCTTTGCATCGAGTTCGTGTTTTTCCGCTTCCGCGGTTTTTCCGTTTTTTCGCAACACCGATGCGTATTGCCAAAGGGCCGCCGCCACTAAGTCTGGATACGATTCCACGGCCGTCTTTTTGGCGATACGAACCGCCTCTGCTAGCGTCGTTTCCGCCTTGTCCAACCGTCCTTGCCACATGTAGTTCCCACCCAAATACGCCAAGATTGATGCCACATAAGGATGTTCCTCGCCAAGGGCTTCCCGCGCCAAGCTCAGTGCCTCCAAGAAATAGGGCTCGGCCTCATCAAACTGGTCCGAAAAGTATTCCGCCCACCCAATCATTGCCATCAGCATCGCAACGTTCGCATGTCGTGCACCGAATAACCTCCGCGCCGACGGCAATCCTTGCCGACCAAGTTCCGCCGCGTTTTCGTAGTTTTGGGCGACAAACTGCACAATCACTTGCTGGAAAAGCTCGATCATCGCGATCGGGTCTTCGTCACCTTCGTAATTGACGATATGAATCAGCCCTTCCAGGATGAACGGAATCTCGGCTGAGAAGATCATTTTGAAGTCATAGTCCGCCTCGTTGATCAACAACAACATGTCCGCCGAGGAATCGACGAGGCGTCGCAATTGTTCCTGATTGGCCGGCAGATGCTCTGTTATCCTCCGCAACGCCGAGCGATAAAGCGCCACCGACTCCCGCGGATCGCCTTGAGCAACCGCCACCTGACCCAATAGAAACTCCGTTGGTCCCAACAGCGGATGACCGTCCGCGTCTCTTTGGAATATCTGGCGAGCTTCCGTCAGCAAAGGTTCTGCAAGCGAGTATTGACGTCGCGCAAGATGCGCACGTGCCAAGTAAAGCAAATTGGCCCCCACATCCTTGTCCTTCGCCGCCCGGCGCAGGTCTAGCGCGCGCCCCAACAGCTGCTCCGCGTTCTCCCATTGCGCTAGGTGCAGGTAGACCACTCCGACCGAATGCATCAGCCGAGCTTGTGCCTCTGGCCGATCGGCCAATTCGGCGATTGCTTCTTCGGCACGCGCCGCAATCGCCTCCACTTCTTGCGCATTGTGCCCCGCCCACAGTCGCCCTGCTGTTGGCGCGACTGCCACCGCGTAAGGATCCGTGCTCTCGTAAATGCTGGTCAGCAATTCCGTAACACGTTGCGCCGATTCTGCCTCATCCTGAGCCTGACTCCGCGCCACCGATAGCGCGTCACGCTGTTGACGCAATCGCACCGCCGCGACGGTTGAGCCAATCGCCGTTACGACCAACAGAACCACCAGCGCAGTCGCCATCGCACCCACCGCCGGATTGCGTGCCAGCCAACGCCAACCTTGCTGCACGAGCCTGATCGGTCGCGCGTCGACGGGACGGCCCTCCAGATACCGTTGCAGGTCGGCTGAAAACTCACGGATCGAACCGTATCGCTCCGACTCATCCTTACGCAGAGCCTTTAGCACGATGTTGTCCAAATCCCCGACGAACAATCGCCTCAAGCGCGCCGGAGTCTCTCTCCGCGCCTCGGCTACCACTTCCGGCGCGTCGGGCGGCGTTCCCTTCGCCGCAGTCGCTTCCTTTTGCACGACCACCGTGCTCGGCTTCCTCGGCTCCTGATCAAGTACCGCCTGCTCGATCTCCGTGGCAGAGAAACCGGTCAATTGATACGGACGCCGCCCGGTCAACAGCTCGTACAGCACGACCCCCAACGAATAAACGTCGCTCGCCGTCGTCATCGGCTCACCGCGCATCTGCTCTGGACTCGCATAGTGCGGAGTCATCGCCCGATAGCCCGATTGCGTCCACGAATCGGGGGCTTCGTCAGCCGTGCGTGCAAGAAGCTTTGCAATGCCAAAGTCGATCAACTTCGGTTGGCGATCTGCCGTGATCAAGATGTTGCTCGGCTTTAGATCGCGATGAATCACCGCATGCTGGTGAGCAAATGCCACCGCTTCGCACACATCCATGCACAATTGCAACCGCTCCCGCACGGTCAGCCGCTGCTCGTCACAATAAACCTGAATGTTGTGCCCATCAACATATTCCATCACAAAGTACGGCAGCCCGTCCACCGTTTTACCGCCGTCAAACAGCGCCGCAATCCGTCGATGCGCGCCCAACACTGCCAAGAACTTCATCTCGTTCTTGAACCGCCGCAGTACCTCTGTCGTATCCATCCCTTGCTTAAGAATTTTGATCGCCACCGTCTGCTCGAATTCGTCAACTCGCACTGCCCGGTAGACCACACCCATCCCTCCAGCGCCAATCCGTTCTTCAATCCGATAGGCGCCAATCCGCGTCCCAATTCGAGCATCGTCCCCCTCGCCATCGTCAAGAGAAGCGCAAACCGAGGAAACAATTGATCCGGCCATCGGACGCAAGAACGCATCCGCCGCCTCCATATCATGCTCTCGCAGATAGCGATCCACCTCCGCCCGGACTGACGAATCGGCCCCGCACGACTCGTCCAGATACTTCGCCCGTTCGGTCGGCGCTCGTTCAAGAGCCGCCAGGAAAAGCGATTTCACCCGTTCACGCCTTTCCGTATCCATCTACGCCTCCTCACTTAGTTGCTGTCGCAGCCAGACCCGGGCGAATTTCCAGTCCGACTGCACCGTGGCCCGCGACACTCCCAAATCCTCGGCGATCTCTTCCATTGTCAGCCCGCCAAAAAATCGCGATACCACCACGCGATACTCACGCACGTTGACCGTCTCCAACTCCACCAGCGCGTCGTCCAAAGCGACCAGATCCACGCCGCTGGATTTTTCGACCAAGTCGATCACATCATCCAGCGCCACCCGTTTCTGGTCACCACCCCGGCGCAGTCGCTTTCGGGTGCGTGCGTGATCGATTAGCACCTGGCGCATCGCACGCGCCATGGCCCAAAAAAAGTACCGCCTGCTCGGTAGCTCAACGAGTTCCGGCTGATAGATCAACCGCACCGCCGCCTCGTGGACCAGAGCCGTCGGCTGCAACGTGTGCTCTGCCCGCTCCCCACGCATCATTCCCGCCGCCACCTGTCGCAGCTCGTCATAAGCCACGTTGATCAGTTCGTGCTTCGCCTTCTCGTCCCCCGCCGCGATCCGCGCCAACAGCTCCGTGGCGGTTCCGGTCGGTTGTGCGGGCTCAGGGGAGTTTGAAAACATCTTCGCCGATCCGAATCAGGGGGATCTATCTCAATGCGCGCCGGACCGCTCTACCGCTTGGCAGCCAACCAATCGAATCGAGCGCAATCCGTAGTCAATAAACAGCTTAGCATCCGTGGCGAAGAAATCTCTCAAAACAATTGGACATTTTGTCCTCCCCCGTCGCCTCGGTAGGTAGCCCAAGCATTGTGGACTCCATCTCCCCAACCCTCAACCTACTAGAGACTCAGCAATGACCACCTATCGGCCCCGATCCAATCCTTGTCGTGCGTTCGTCCTGTTGTTGACAATCATGCTCGCGAGCCCGGCCATCCTCACTGCCAGCGGCGGACCAATAACCGCGGACTTTCGTTCGATGGGCACTTTCTTCACCGAAGAGCTCGTCCTTGGCGGTCTCACCGTTCGCAACGAATCACCCCTGGGGCCAATCAGCATTCTTAATTTTAACGGTCTTGGCACCTATTACTCCCGCCTCGACAGGCACTTCTTTGTCCAAATCGGAGACGAAGTCGAATTCGACTTTTCGGCCATTGGTGGCGTGACCGACCTCACACTTAACTTCTCAGCCTCCCAGGGACCGAATTCCTACACCGTGGAACTCGACCGCTACTTCGTCGGCAACCCCAACCCCGTCACCATCGGCTACGGCGGTGAAAGCGCAATTCGCCACATTGGCCTTCCCAGCTTCGCACCTCTGGAACGTCTCGTTCTTCGACCCACAGGCTCGACCGTCCGCGTCGGCAGCATTACCTACACTCCAGTCCCCGAGCCTAAGACAATCGCGTTGGTTGCCCCTTGCCTCTTGTTGCTTTTGATTTATGTCCCGCTCAGACTCTCGGCGTTTCGCGCCCGCGGATGTCGCACTCAGACCCGACCCTGAGTTCCACAATTCAGTATTCACATTCACCGTCTAAACGAAGGAGTAGATCATGTACCGACTCACGCTCTTTGCAGTAGCCGCCGCAATCTTGCTTCCCATACTCCCCGAGGCCCAAGCCCAACAGTCGCAACGCCGAAAACAATTCTCCAGTCAAATCGAACGCTTTCGTGACAGCCAGAAACAGCGAAATCGCAACCGCGGCCGCGGTCAAAACAACCGAGGCGGAAACAACCGGGGTCGCAATAATCGTGGAACAAACAACCGGGGAACAAACAACCGGAATGCCCAAAACGGTAGTCGCAGCCTAGAGGGTCGCAGCCTGATCGTCGACGGTGCCGACCGCATCCAGTTCGATGAACGAGGTGGCCCCGACGGTGCCATTCGCTTTCGCATGAACACCGAGGGTTCCACGTGGTGGAAAGCGATCGCGGTTGTCGACAAGAACGGACGAAAAACGTGGATCGAGCGCCAAGATGGCGGCTATTTAACGACCGACACCATCGAAATGTCACGCAATCGCTTTGGCAACGAGGTCAAGGTCGAGTTCTGGAAAGCCAAGTTCCTTGGCGTCCGTACCTACCTCCAAACCTGGAACTACCCCACCTCTCAGTTGGTGGGTCGTCAATTAACTTTCGTCTGGTACGAAGGAGAGCCCGCTCCTCCCGCCGAAGTTGCCCCTCCCAGTGGCACCTTCTCCATCTCCGGAGACGCTGCCGATGGCACGGTTCGTGTAACCACGCGTTCGATGCCCGCCAAAGGTCGCGTCCGCTTTGAAATCGACAGCAGCGTCGCCTGGTGGAATGCCATCAAGATCGTTGACAACCGCGGCATCGAAATGTGGATCGAATTGGAAGCCGGCCAGCATCTTGGCAACCAGACCGTCGAAGTTCCCATCAGCCGCTTCGATTCCACGGTCAAAATCGAGTTCTGGAAAGCCAAGTTACTTGGCGTCCGTACCTATATGAAAACCCGGACCTACAGCACAGCCTCCGTCGATGGCAGAATCGTAAAATTTGTCTGGACCGGCGATTGATCCATTGCCGGGTCTCGCCATCACCCTCAGCCAAACTGGTGCTTCAACATTTACAGCGGCCATCGGGCATTGTCCCGTAGGCCGCTGTTTTTGTGGATATTAGATGAAGAAGCAAAAGTGTCTGAAACAAAGCGAGCGTCGAATGAGAATATCCCGTGCGTGACAACCAACACGGTCACTCACCGGGCCCAATTCTGGCGAAGGAAACTGATCTAGCTTGGCCGTGAATCCGGTCCGTTGTCACGCACGGGTTGCGATGACCTACTTGGTTCTACCGCTTGGCAGCCAACCAATCGAATCGAATCGAGCGCAATCCTTAGTCAACAAACAGCTTAGCATCCGTGGCGAAGAAATCTCTCAAAACAATTAGACATTTTGTCCTCATCCGTCGCCTCGGTAGGTAGCCCAAGCATTGTGGGCTCCAGCTCCCCAACCCTCAACCTACTAGAAACATCAGCAATGACCCCCGATCGGCCCCAAGCCAACCCTTGTGGCGTCTCCGTCCTGTTTTGGTCATCTACCCTGTTTAGGATTTAGCTCTCATGTCACGAAATGACTCATTTTGGTTTGCCCGCCAAAGAGGTTTTTCTTCCCAAGGTTCTGCTCGTAGCGATCGCCGTCTCCGCCCCGAGCCACTGGAAAGTCGCCAGATGTTGGCCGCGGTGACGGTGAGCAACGCCACGGACCTGGTCAACGGCAACACGGCATCGATTGCCGATCTGATCGCCAACGACGGCGGCGATGGCATCGCGCTGCGCGAAGCACTTGAAGCAACCAACAACACCCCCGGCGCCGATACCATTGATTTCAATGCCGCCCTGGCCGGCAGCACGATCAATCTCGCCGGTACGCAGCTCTCGATTAGTGACGACGTGACGGTCACCGGTCTGGGCGCGTCGCAACTCGCGATCGACGCGGGAGGCAATTCCGGTGTGTTGAGTCTTGACGCTGGCACGGTCAACATCAGCGGGCTCACGATCACCGGCGGCTCCAACAACAACACCAGTATAGTGAGTGTAGTGGGCGGGCTGTTTAACGATGGAGCAACGACGACGCTCACCAATGTGGTCGTCTCGGGCAACACGGCAACGTTTGGCGGCGGAATCTTAAATTTCAACGGCGATCTAACAATCATCAACAGCACGATCAGCGGCAATTCAGCTGGTCGTGGCGGCGGCGTGTTTAACATTGGATCCACAACCATCCGCAATTCAACGATCTCCGGCAATACGGCGATCGATGGCGGTGGTGGTGTCTTCAACGAAATCGGGACGATAGTCATCGAAAACAGCACGATTACACTCAATTCGGCCAATTCGACCGGTGGGGGCGGAGGTGGCAGTGGTGTGTTCAGCCAGGGTAACACCGCGACCGAGACGATCATCACCTCGTCGATTATTTCTGAGAACACCAACGACGACGTGGTGTTTGGCAATGCGGCCATTAATTCCTTCACGTCGGGCAACTTCAACCTCATCGGCACAGGCAACGCCACGGGGGCCTTCAACTTGCCGGGCGATCAAGTGGGCGTTACCGACCCGATGCTGGGAGCCCTGGCCGACAACGGCGGGCCGACCCTGACACATGCGGTGCTCAGCGGCAGCCCGGCGCTCGACATGGGCGACCCCGGATATGCGGGACCGCTGGTAAACGACCAGCGTGGCGCGCCGTTCGTTCGTGTCGCGGGCGGGCGAATCGATATCGGTGCCTATGAATTCAGTGATTCAAAAGCCGACACCGTTGGCGTTTTCGATCCCAACGGCAACGCCATTTTCCCCAACCCTGGTGGCGTGTACTTGAAGAACTCTCTCTTCCCCGGCCCGCCCGATGTTGGCCCCTTTGGCATCACGGGCACGTTGTCTGCTTGGCTTCCGATCGCCGGCGATTGGGACAACGACGGAGCCGATTCGATTGGCGTCTACGATCCGCTGACTGCCACGTTCCGTCTGCGGAATAGCACCAGCAGCGGCGCGGCCGATATGACGTTCGCCTTCGGTACCCTGGGTGGGCTGCCGATCGCCGGCGACTGGGACAACGACGGCACCGACACCATCGGCGTCTACGATCCGACGACCGGCAACTTCCAACTTCGTGACGAGGGTGGCGGTTTGACCCAGTTTATCTATCGGCCCACCGGGTGGCAGACAACGTGGGTTCCCGTGGCGGGTGATTGGAACGGAGACGGTGTCGACACCATTGGCCTGTTCGATCCTGACAACGACGACGGAACCAGCACCTTCGGCAATGGCGCGTTCTATCTGCGGAACGCGAATTCGACCGGTCCCAACGATATTCCCGCATTTTCATTCGGTGATGAAGGTTCGCAACCACTTGTGGGCGACTGGAGCGGCGACGGCATCGACACGATCGGCGTTTACGATCCGCGGCTCAGTATCTTCAACCTCCGCGGTTCCAACGATGGCGGCAAACCCGATGTGGCTGTGATTGGCTTCGGCGGGGCTCAACTTGCTTTACCCCCGGGCAGTCAAGCCTGGATCGCGATCACCGGCGATTGGAACGGCCCTGGATTGCCTCCGACATCCCCGACGCAAACGGTACCGGGAGCCACCGTTGGGGCGTTCGACCCCAATGGCAACGCTATTTTCCCCAGTCCCGGCGGCACGTACCTGAAGAACTCGTTGTTTCCCGGCCCGGTCGACGTTGGTCCCTTCGGCATCACCGGCACCGGATCGAACTGGCTTCCGATCGCCGGCGACTGGGACAACAACAACACCGACACCCTCGGCGTGTACGAACCGGCGACCGCGACCTTCAATCTTCGCAACGACAACAGTAGCGGTGCGCCTGAGATAACCTTTGCGTTCGGATCGCCCAATTTGTTACCAATCGCCGGCGACTGGGACAACGACGGCACCGACACAGTCGGCGTCTACGACCCAGGGACGGGCACGTTCAGCCTGCGAAACGAAGAGGGCGGCACCACGCAGTTCGTTTACCAGCCCAGCGGATGGCAGACAACGTGGCTTCCCGTGGCGGGTGATTGGAACGGCGACGGTGCCGACACCATCGGCCTGTTCGATCCCGACAACGACGACGGTACCAGTACCTTAGGCAATGGTGAGTTCTATCTGCGAAACTTGAATTTGGCCGGTCCCAACGACATTCCCGCCTTTGCTTACGGTGCCGAAGGCTCGCAGCCACTGGTGGGCGACTGGAATGGTAACGGCACCGACACGATTGGTGTCTACGATGCGCAGCTCAGCATCTTCAACCTCCGCAATTCCAACGATGATGGCCAGCCCGATGCGGCCGTGATCGGTTTCGGTTCCGCCCAACTCGCGCTCCCCCCAGGCAGCCAAGCTTGGATCGCGATCGCAGGCAATTGGACTGGAAGCGGCGCCCCGCTACGAGCCGCAAATGTTCCCGGCGCCAACATCGCGACGGCAGCCCCGATCGACGAGTCGCAGCTCGAACCGCTCGTCGCGGAGGCCCTCGCGCGCTGGACGCTCATCTTGCCCCAGG
Organism: uncultured Planctomycetaceae bacterium; assembly: GCA_964576465.1. GTDB lineage: Bacteria > Planctomycetota > Planctomycetia > Pirellulales > JAEUIK01 > CAZNXE01. Next base: position 13,607 of record CAZNXE010000032.1, on the reverse strand, counting down.
CGGCGGAACTCGTTGCCGACATGCAAGTACAACTGGCCGATCTTCCGAACGATTTGCTTGGTCTGACCGACGGACAAACGATTCGCATCGACCGCGACGCCGCCGGACTCGGCTGGTTTGTCGATGGAACACCCAACGACGACACGGAATTCATTGACGACATCGCCGCCGACGTTCTTCAAGCCACAAACAACGAAGCCGCAACACGGATTGACCTACTAACAGTGCTCAGCCACGAAATCGGCCACGTTCTCGGCCTGAACGATCTCACGGGAGACAACAACCTCAACGATCTAATGGCAGAGTTCCTCCCCGAAGGAGTCCGCCGCGGACCAAACTCAGATCAATCCAACCGCGTCCTGCAACTTCGTTAGGATCAACCAACGCTCCACATTCTCATCCAGGTTGTGTGACTGGAATCCTCGATTCTCGAGCCTTGATGTACTCAGGCAGTGCCTGGACTGATCAGTGTGACTGAACGTTTCTATTCCTGGTTTTGTTGCGATTAGCTCAAAACAGGTTGAAAGCCGAGGCTGTCTTGTGCGCAGCTTTTGTTCTTTTTCATCGTGCCGTTGTGTCGTTGTGGTAATCGACCACGCCATGGCTTGAGGTCACGACGACACGATGTCCGCTTGATGAATCGACATTGAGATGGAACAAAAACCACCCACATCACCAACCCCAATTCCCCCGAAAAACAACAATAGATTGATCAGGCCAGGCTGTGCCTGACGACAGATTACCTAAAAACATCGCTTACGAACTAGGCAGGCGGCTCTTGTTTTCGGAAGCGGTTCCAGGAATCCCACGATGGCGGATGTACCATAGCGGGGGCGCGCTCAACACGAGCAACGCCAACAGCCATGGAAAGGCAAACACCATCGCGACCGCTGCCCCTTCAGCAAGGCTTCGTAGCGATACGAGAGAGTTGCCCCATGCCTGTCCGGTGCGGGCCAGAAAGGTTGGTGCCTCCGGCGGTACGTAATCGTGTTGCTCTCGGGCGACAATGAAGACGGTCGTCATCTCCGTGCGGTTTGTTAGGTAACGTATTCGTCCCTGCATTCGTTCGATTTCGCCACGCACCCGCGCCAACTCGCGCTCAACTTCGATTACATCGGCGATTGTTTCGTCGGATTTGTCGAGTAGTTCGAGAATGCGGTTTTCTAATCGCTTCTTGTTTGCAACTCGGATCTCGAGATCGACGAATTCTTCCGTCACGTCCTGAGCTGTCTGGTTGTGATTTTCTGGGATGCCCAAATTGGAAACCGCGCTCAGAAAGGAATCGAATTGTGCGACCGGTATGCGTGCTTGCCAACTGCCCGAACGATGCTCACCTGATGTCCGATCGATCGAGACCTGTGAGAGATAGCCGCCGTGTTCTTTGACGAGACGTGGCACTGAAACTTCCGTGGCCGAGAAGTTGTGAACAACAATCTCAACCTCTGCTTCGTAGATAATGTTGTGACTGGTTTCAGCCTCATTCACGCCTTCGATACCATCCGCGGAAGCGATCGCAACGTCGGTTTCGGTTACTTCGATACGGGCATCTTCATTGGTCGATTGAGAACAGCCCACGATGAGTAGGGCGCAGCCAATTACACATCCACGGACCATCGCACACCTCCACTGCCTTTGGGAAAGTTATCTCTTAACGAGCCGCCGATAGATAAGATGCCACTCGTTGCAGGTTTATTCCCATTTGGAAGAAATTAAACGATGCCCCAATGGGCGAGTGGACAAGTGGAGTAGGTCAGGCTGTGCTTGACGTCAGAATGCTAACAACATCGCATGTCAGGCACAGCCTGACCTACTGATCGTCACTCGCATGTCGGCGTCGAAGGAAGATGATGCTGCCGCCGATGCTGAGGACCACTAGGGTTGTTAGTCCGGCGGCGGCGGTTAGGGCGCCGGAGACGCTCCATGAGCCACTGTTATAGTTGCGAATGTCTGTACCGCCGCTGGCTGCCACGTCTTGGTCTTCGGGCGCGATCGCTAACGCGCCGATCATCATCTCTTCCCACGTTTGATCGCCCCAGCGGACCGAGGTCGTGGGATCGGGGTTCGCCAAGTTATCCTCCGAATTGTCGAAGTGCGCCACGCAGTACATTCGCGTGCCCTTGGGCATTGGCTTGGGGTCGACGAACTGGTAATCGGTTTGCCAGTTGAAGTCGAAGTCTGGAACGTCGAGTAGGATTTCGCGGTCGCCGCCGGGGTAGATGGCTTCAAAGCGAAACGCGCTGCCCCGCAAGTGCATGTGGGGGCTCATGGCGTACAGCAACGAATCTTCATCGAACGTGTAGCTGGCTTCCACCCGATGGGCATCGGCCTGCGGCGGTATCTCGAACTCGGTGTTGGCGACCACGACCACCGAGAGTTGTTTTTTTACTTCCTCAGGCTCGGCGAATACCAATGCAATCGAACTGCGGTCAGTCTGCAACGTGCCGTTGGGGGTGTAGTGCATCTCGAAAATTAACTTGGTACCCGCGGGCAGAAAACGGGCCATGCCTTGCCAGCCCGGGTGATCGGTGGGCCGCTTTCCGGGTGAGAATCCGCCGAGCATATTGATCCGTTCACCGAGTTTCAAGTTCCACGTTAAGAAGCCCGGCGGCTTGTAGTAGACCGTCACATGATGCACGACGGCGGAGTTGCCGGGCCGGCATTCGATGGCCTTGATCCACTTGTCCTCGGTAAAGCCGGGATCGACCTCGAACCACTGATATTCGACGATCCCGTCGGGAGGGACTACGAACGGTTCGTCTCGCATGTAGACGATCTGGTCGGGATTGGGAATTTGCCAACCCTCGACGAACTTTCGCGGCAGAGGGAGTTGCGAGGGATCGCCCTCGGGCTGTCCGTCGGCAACCCAGCGGTAAACTAATTCCTGATCCTCTTCGGTCATGCGGGCGTCGTTGATGAACTTGCCGTACCGTGGGTCGGCGTGCCAGGGGGGCATTCGCCGCTGGTCGATCACCTCGCGGATCATGTCGCCCCAACCGAGCACATCGTCGTAGGTCAGCAACGGAAACGGGCCGATCTGCCCGGGGCGGTGACACAATTGGCAGTGCTTTTGAAAGATCCGCGAGACTTGGTTCGACCAGGTCACGTCGCCGTCGGGGTTGATCTCCCGTACGCGACCAATCAAACAACCGGGGGCTTCGGTCAACGGGACACTCACTGGCTGTTCGGCAAGCAACTCGTCGATGACGTTCTTGAGGTGATGGCGATTGACGTGATCGCGGAGAACCCCAACACCATATTGGTCGTCGATTCCTCCGCGGTAGCGAATCACTCGCTCGCGATCGAGCACGAACACCTCGGGCGTACGTTCGGCATCAAACGCGTCGGCCACCGTGTTGCCCACGTCCTTGAGTATCGGGAAATTGATTTGATAGACGCGGCTATAGTGCAGAATTTCGGTGTTCGAGTCTTGGCGATTGGAGTCGATGCCAATGATCGCGACTCCCTGATTTCGATACTCGTCGGCCAGTCGAGCCAATCGCGGGGCGTAGAGCTTCGCCAGCGGGCAGTCGGTGCCCAAGAAGATCACCACGGCGACCTTGGCGTCGGCAGTCAGTGCGTCGTAGGAGTGTTCGGCGCCGCGGAAGTCGCGGAGTACAAATCCGTCGACCTGACGACCAATACCAGCGTCGGCAGGGTCGCGCTGGTCGGCACCGCGGACACTGCCGCAAGCGAGCAGCGAGAGGATCGCCATGGCCGCCCACAGCGAAATCCGCGGCTTGATAAACGTTCGACGTTGAGGGCCACGTTCGGGCATGTTTACAAAACTCTTGTCGAAGAAAGCGTTTTCTGGCGTGGAGCGGTGAGGGTGGTCAATCGGTCTTACGTGCGCTGGATCACAAACCAAACCAGCAGGCTCAGCGTGACGAGTTGGGTGGTGAAAATCCAACCGAGCCGCAAACGCGGCGCGGTCTGTGTGTTGCGCTGCATGAACTTCTGCCCCAACCAAGCAATAGGGGTCGCGCCGGCCAACGCCAACAATTGCATCGCTCGTTTGGGAATCTGCCGTAAATCACAACGGCCAACAAAGCGGATGTATGCCCACAAGGATAGCGCTGCGATATTCACAGCCACCAGGTATAGCAATACCAGGCCACCATAGGTGCCAGCGTAGACGGAGAGCTTAACCAAGCAGACTTTGGCCACTCCCATGAGATTTCCATCGGCCCAATATTGCGAGATTGCCAACTGGTAATACTCAAATGCGGTGTGGTAATCCGTGCGGTTCTGTAGAAAGAATCCCCGATCGAAGGCCAAGGCACCGCTAGTATCGTTGGCTGCGATGATCCGCGCCCCCGGCGGTGGAGTTCCTTCCAGTGGATTGCCATCGATCAAAGGCAACGCCAGGCCAAGCACACCGACCATCATTTCGTCTTCGGTGAAGCCGCTCCATCGCACCTCCCGGGTTGGGTCGGGATTGCTCAGGTTGTCTTCGGAGTTGTCGAAGATCGCCACGCAGTCGATCCGCGTTCCCTTGGGCATCGGCTTGCGGTCTTTCAGCCAATACACGGTCTGCCAGTTGTAGTCGTAGCCCAAGACTTCCATCAGCATCTCGCTACGCCCGTCGGGATAGTGGGCCTCGTATGAGAAATCCTTTCCTCGTAAGTGCAAGTGAGGGCAGAAGAAGACAATCTCGGAGTCGCGATCGAAGGTGTACGAGGCTTCAACCTGATGATTGGCCTCGAAGGGCGGAATCACGAATTTGTCGTTGTACGCCGCGACATGGATCGCTTCACGCTCGATCTCCTCGGGTTCGGCGAATTTCAGCCCCAGCGAACTAAGGTCTTCCTGGGGTGTGCCGTTGGGGGTGTAGTGCTGTTCAAAGACCAATTCCGAGCCGGCGGGAATGTAGAGCCCCGTGCCATCGAACTCGACCATCACCGTGCTCTGCCCTGGGAGGAAACCGGAGACGAGATTGACCATCCCGCCCCGCCATTCGTTCCAGCTTTGCCACGGCGGGCGGAAGTAGACATTGATGTGATGCACGACCGCTGGATTTCCTGGTCGACACCATGAGGCCTTGATCCAGCGACCCTCTTTCCAACCGGGATCGACGAAGAAATATCGGTATTCGGCCTGCGCGTCGGCCGGCACGGCGTGTGGTTCGTCGGCCATGTCGATGACTTCGTCGGGTTCGCCGAACGGCCAGCCCTCGACCCATTCTCGCGGCGGCGGCAGCTTCGTGCGATCGCCCTCGGGTGCCCCGTTGCTAACCCAATCGACAACCAGCTCAATTTCTTCATCCGAAAGTCGCGAATCGTTCATGAACTCGCCAAGCTCTGGATTGGCGTGCCAGGGGGGCATGCGGTGGTTGGTCACCACCTCGCGAATCATCTCTTGCCAACCGACGGAGTCTTCGTAGGTCAGCAAGGTGAAGGGGCCAATCTCTCCAGAGCGATGACAGCCCTGACATCGCTTCTGAAACAGTCGCGAGATCTGATCGCTCCAGGTTACCTTCGCGTCTTCGTTCACCTCGCGGACACGTCCGATGTGGCAGCCCCAAACTTTCGTTAGCGGGGACTTCACGTCGCGACCAGCGAGAAGATCTTCCACCGCGTTCTTCAGATGGTCTTGTGTTCGTTCGGGACCACGGAAGTCGATCCCGTATTGATCGTCGATTCCACCGCGATAGCGGATTCGTCGCTCGGCGTCGAGTACATAGAATTCGGGAGTTCGCTCGGCACCAAACTGGTCGGCGACCTTATTTCCGGGATCTTTGAGAAGCGGAAATGTAATGCCGTGCGTGCGGGCGAAGTGCTTCAACTCGAGAATCGAATCCTGGAGGTTCGAGTTGATGGCGATCACCGCCACGCCCTGTGAACGAAATTTTTCTTCGAGCTGCACGATTCGCTGCGCGTAAAGTTGTACCAAGGGGCACTCGTACCCTAGGAACATCACAACCACAATCGGGTGATCGGAGAACTCCGACAGCGAATAGTCTTTGCCCGAGATTCCGCGGAGGGTAAAGTCTTCGATCAGCATGCCAAGCGAAGCTTCGGCATCGATGACGCCGGCAATCTCATATTTCGGGGCGGCTGGCGCATCGGCAGCCTGGATCGACGACCGCACGACGAGCATCAGCAGCGCGACGGCGATCGCCCGCGTTGCGATCGTTCTGGACATGCCACAGCCTGACTTAAGAGAAAACGACCGGCGGAACACCACCCCACGTGGAACCCGCGGCCGGAACGAGACCAGTTTGCAGTTTATCACCGTGTTACAGGGGATGCCATTGTCGAATGTGAGTCGAAAATGTCGCACCCCAGAATCTCGTGAGGCCCTTTGGCGAGGCCCACACTCGTTCGTCAGAATTGTTATTGTGGTGGTATTGGCCGTACTACCCCTGAAAGAGCCTTCATGTGATGCCTTTCGGCACGGCGAGGCGTGTTAGAATGTGCTGATCGTTGACACCTAGCCGCGAAAACGCGCGCTGGTTGACGATCTGGAATGAGCCGCGAATTCAAATCCCACACTGCCCAAGACAAAGCTGCTGATTCATGGCTCAATCTTCCTCTGTAACGCCAGAACCGTCGGTTGATCTCCCGTATTGGGACGGTTACCTGCGGCAGCTTAAAGCCGACGAGGTGCCGTACGACTATCAAGTGCTTCATTCTCATGTGGGCTGTTGGGACGACCCGAGTTGGTCGAATCGCGTTCCGAACGATTATGCCAAGGCCGCCGAGCGGATGTGCCAGTTGGTTTGCACCGCAGGCGGAGTCGAGCCGAACCAGCGGCTGCTGGATGTGGGTTGTGGGCTGGGGACCGTGTTGGCAAGCATCAATGCCAGAGTGAGCCCGATCGATTTGGTCGGAGTGAACATCGACGACAGGCAATTGGAGATTGCCCGGAAGGGGCTCAATCCGCGGGAGGGCAACACGGTTGAGTTCATCGCGTCGGATGCGTGCGACATGCCGCTGGACGATGGGGCGTTCGATGTCTTGTTGGCCTTGGAATGCACGTTCCACTTTCCCAGCCGCGAGGGGTTCTTGCGCGAGGCGCGAAGGGTGCTCAAGCCTGGCGGTCGCTTCGCGCTATGCGAACACTTCGCCGCCGAAGACACACTACCGCACAGTGAGGTGCCGCGGCGGAGCGCCATCTGGGGTTCGTTCATCGAGCCGTGCAAGGTTTCTCGCTACGACCAGCTCGCCGCCACCGCTGGATTTCGCCGGGTCTTCGAGCAAGATGTGACGGACCACACCATTCCCACGTATCCCGGCATCCGAAAACTGTTGCGCCTAGGACTTCCCTTCCCGCGCAACTGGCAGGCAGTAGCCATGATGTGGCTCACCGAATTCCTCATGCGTCGCGGCAAGCTACGCTACTGGATTTTGGCGTATGAAGCGGTGTAAGTTGACGGCTGTTCGTCGACTTGCCCCTCAATCATTCGCGAGCCAACCTCTTGCTACCCGCCCGGTTTCAACTTGAGCGTATGCACGGCTTTGCCGGGGAGAAATGACGATGCTTGTCCGCCGGTCCAGGCGGGGTGGGAATCGGCGTAGTGGGGCGATAGGAAGTGACCGCTTTGACCGCAGGGAATCTCCATGTAACCTTCCGCTTCGCGCCCAGGCGAGACGGCCATCCGCTGTGAAGCGCCGGAGCTGGGGCGTTGAATCCGCGGCATGTTGCTCGACCCGCCTGAGAGCGGTTCGGCGGGCATGTCGAGCCACGATTCGAGTTGCGGGACGGCCTTGCTTAACGGATGCTGAATTTGTGCCGTATTGAACGCGCCCCACGTCTGCTCGGCGAGGGGCGTTCCTTCGCTGGTGAGTTCTTCAAGTTCTTTGTCCAGCGCCGCCAGCAGCAACTCATTCCAGCTTTCGTAGCTCGGGTCGAGCAGATGCTCGGGCTGCTCGGAGATGAGTTGCCACACCGGACCCTCGACTTTGGTAGACCAAGGCACTTTGAATTCGGGATCAAGTTCGCGGCACGGGGCTGTCAGGCTTTGGCAGACCGCTTGCAACACGCGCAGCCGGAAACCACGAACAAGGCGGTAACCAACCGAATCGATTCCCGCACGGTCGCCCCAGTCTTCAACAAACTCCCGAGCTTCACTGCGTTTGGAATGGTCATCAGTCGCCTTGTCGTTGAGTAGTTCGAGTAGCTGTTCTTGCCAACGTGCGAGAAACACCGCGCGATCGTCGAGTTGGATGGCGAGCATGTCGCCTTCGGTCGCTTTGTCGAGATCGAACAGACCGTCTCGGATTTGACTCGCGCGGGCGCCAAGGTCGTACCCGCCGTCGCGCAAGATGGCGAGCTTCTCTCCTCCGACGACCCGGGCATTGGCCGTCCAGATGCGCCCGCTCTCGGGTGCGACAATGCGTGGGTAGTCCTTGGGGTCGAGCCATCCTTGCCACTGCCGCTTGCCATCGGTCCAAGAAGCGGGAACGCGCCCGTCGATTTCGGGGCGGCGGGGGATACGCCCGAGAATGGTCCACGCGATCTTGCCTTGGTCGTCGCCCACCACGAAGTTTTGGGCCGGCGAACCACTCAGCGCGGCCAGCGTGAGGGCATCTTCGGTGTTGTCGCAAGTTTCGAGGTCGAGCAAATTGAGATTGACGCCCTCGATGTCGTGCGCGACCCAGCGTGCCACGCGGCGACGTCCCTGGTGATCGGTGTCGATGACCGGACCCCAGATGGTTTCCAGCACGTCGATCGTTTCTTCCTCGGAACGTAGAACCTGGATCGTCTCCGTGTGATGTTCAAACTTCCGCGGCCCTTCGGGCGTTTGATAGGCGTCGTCATCCTCAGGCACGGGGTCCAGCAACACGACGTCCAGCCAGTCACCTTCGCTGTTGGTAAAGGCCCAAGCGATGTGACCGTTGCTGCCAACCACCACCGCCGGGGTGCCGGGCAGTGTGACGCCAGTCATCTCGTGCGGCTGCTCGTCTTCATCGGTCCAACTCAAGCTGGCGTGATACCAGATGCCGGGGACTGAGATGCCCAGGTGCATATCGTCGGCCACAATGGCGCCACCATGCGCGGTGTGCGTGCCGGCGACCGCCCAGTTGTTGCTGCCGGGGACAAAGGCGGCAAAGTGTTCGGCGGCGGCAAGATCATCTAGCGACCACTCGACCGACGCTGCCTTTTCCAAAACTTCGCGGGCCTCTTTCGTGCGAAGGTTGATCACGTCAGGTCCGGGGTAGTTTGGCGAGGGAAGGCGGTCGCCCTCGACCGGAGCATCCCATTGGGAACCGGGAGGGATGAGAAATGCGACCAGTTCCTCAGGCAGTGTTTCGAGCATCAAGCCGTAGCGACACTCTTGTTTGAAGTCGCCCCATTGCAGGTCGAGATACATCGAGAACAACACAAGTGCCGCATCTTCGACATTCCAAGGTTGTGGTTCGGTATCCAGTACAGCGAAGAGATACTCTGGCGGTTTGGTGGAGAGCGAATGCAAGCCGGCGTTGACCCCCTGGGTGTAAGCTTCGAGCAAGGCTTTCTGTCCATCGTCGGTCGATTCGGCCATCGCTTGTGCTCGAGTGCGGAACCGATGACGACGCATCTCGCGATCGTGCTCGAGCGCCGCCGGACCGACCAACCCCGATAGCTCACCGGCAGAATTGCGGCGGAGCAAATCCATCTGAAAGAAGCGGTCTTGCCCATGGACAAAACCGGTGGCAAACGCCAAGTCGAGACGATTCGTGGCTTCGATACGCGGGATGCCGTGCGCGTCGCGGCTGATGGTGACCGGGGCAGTGATCCCGTCAACAACCATCTCGCCATCGAGCTGTGGCAGGCTTCCGGTCAGTTGGCTGTAAAACCACCAGCCGATGAGCGCACCGACAACAACCGAAAGGACCACGACGGTGACGGTGAACTTGAGTATGAGCTTGAGCATCGACTTCATGTACTTTGCCTCGCCCTAGAAAGTTGCGTTCAGATTGCAGACCGACAAATGGCCCACGGGTTCTAACGTGGTTTCCAGCCGTAGGCCACGTAGTGCTGGGCGAAGGAACCGTTTTCATGGAGATCGATTACCGAGTAACCCTCATCGGTGGTGGCGTGATCGCCTTTCCACCAATAGCCGCTCACGGCTCCGCTACAGATGTACGTTACTCCGGAGTATTCCAAACGTTCGAGCAAGTGCAAGTGGCCGCTGATGCACAGCTTGACGTTGGGATGCTTCTTGAAGAGATCGACGATTCGCTTGGCATCGGTGTGCGTGGCCCCCCGGCGACGGCTTGGTTTGGCAGCGAGTTCTCTGGAAAACTCGATGTAGGCGACCGACAGAATTGGAATGTGGGACACGACAACCACCGGCGTGTTGGCGTCGCATGCGGCAAGATCGTCGGCAAGCCATGCGAACTGCTCGTCGTCTAGCCGAGCAATGTAGGTATCTTCGGCGTCGGGAAAGACACTGTCTAGAACGACGAAGTGCCAACCGGCTTGGTCGAAGCTTCGATACGACTTGGAAAGATTCAGCTCATCCAACGCCCGCTGCTTCCCCCAGCCGGCTTCGGTACCGGTGGTGCCGCTGTGCTGTTTGTCCCAACCCCACACATCGTGATTACCAATGCAATGTTCTAGTGGCAACGAACATTCTTCCCGCAACACACTGTGCCACAGTTTCCATTGCAAGTCGGTCCGTGCGACATCGGAGGCCAGCGTGTCCATCACTGCGTCGCCACCGTTGATGATGAGTTGCGGAGGGTCGTCGAGCGCCTGCACATGACGCAGTGCCGCGGTCATTCCCTCGACAGCGCCCCGTGCAGGTTGTACGTGGATATCGGTGATGTGAGCCAACCGCAGAGTACGTGGCCCGACGGGGATATCGCCCGCGTCGAGCCGCGCGGGACGAACGAATCCGCTGCCGGGAATCAAGAGCCCGGTGCCCAGGGCGAGTGAAGTTCCGAGAAACGCGCGACGGGTTGTCATGATAGTGTCTTTCATGGTCTTGTAATTTGGCCAATTTGCTTTGTAAGTTTCTCAACTTGCTTGGGGACCGTTACCCTTGGCTAAGTGTCTACTTGCGGCAAAGGTTGATTGCGTGAAACCGTCGCCTATCCAACGAGTGATGGGCGTGGTACTTACGATTGCAGGCAGGGGTCGGTCTCTTGCTGGGCGCGATCCCTTTCGGTGCTCGCTGCGTATGGTTTGACGGACGGATCTTTCTTTGGGCCACGGCCGGCTCGCGCCAATCGACGCACACCTTGCGGCGCGTACACGTTGTAGCGATCACACCGGCTGTATCGCAGTGGCCCGTACCTCCACTCTATACGTCACGGGTCTACCTCGGTGTGTCGAGCGGCACAAGTTTTTTTTACGCTCTGATGCGGCCAAACGTTGCAAGTCGAGCCCCGTGGCAACACCTGTAACGGTCGCACGCCGGGTGGCCAAAAATCTTCGATGTGGTTTTTTGACCACCCCCAAATCGTGTCCTATACTCGCTCGGGCCGGAAGAAGACCCGAGCTTTTGGCACTTTTGTAGGAAACACCAACTGGTGCTCTGAGTACCCCCCTGGTTGAGACGCTCGACTGTGGGTGCTGTGTTCCGCTCGCCACGGAACAGGGACTGTGTACATCACGAGCACTGGCCTCGATGGAAGAGGATTGCTATGCAACTGAGGGTTATTTCACGTCTGTCCGTGCTTCTGCATTGTGTGCTGTTATTTGGGTGGTTGGTTGCTCCGGCGACAGCCCAAGTACGCATCGTCACGCCTGAGAAACCGTCAGCCACCGACGCGTTGACGTTGGAAGGTGTGTTTCGTCATGGAGGGCAGCTCGAGCGCGAGCACCGCTGGGGCGACGCGCTGACCTATTACGAAGACGCGCTTCATGAGTTTCCGAAGCAGCGCGATTTGCGGCAGCGATTTGAACTTGCCAAGCTGCACTACGATTTGGGTCGACGGTATGGCGATCGTAGCTTCCGCACCGGCGTCGACTACATGAGCCAGGATGACGCCCTGGATATTTACGCCGAAGTGCTGCTGAAGATTCAAACCCATTACGTGCAGCGGCCTGACTGGAAGCGATTGGTTGAGTGGGGCACCAGCAGTTTGGAAGTCGCGCTGACCGATCCGGACTTTCAGGCCCGATTCTTGCAGAAACATTCCGCCCAGACGATCGATGGTTATCGCACACGGTTACGCTCGTGGGTTCGTTCGCAGTCGATCGACACACGTCAGGCAGCGCGTGACGCGGTCGCAGCCGTGGGGCGCATGGCGAACACCGAACTTGGCCTGCCTGCCGCGGCGACCGTCATGGAGTATACCTGTGGCGCGACGAATTCGCTGGACGACTATTCAGCCTATCTGACGGCCGACCAACTGCGGGATGTTTACTCTCAAATCGACGGCAACTTCGTCGGGCTGGGCGTCGAGTTGAAGTCCAGTGAAGGTTCGCTACTCATCGTAAACATCATCACTAGTAGCCCCGCCCAACGCGGGGGCATTCTCGCGGGCGATCGCATCGTGGCGGTCGATGGCCGGACGACCGACGAGTTGTCTACCGACGAAGCTGCTTCGCTGTTGCAAGGCGAGGAAGGCAGCTTGGTCGAGTTGACGATCCTTTCGCCGAACAGCGAACGACGAACCGTCTCGATTCGCCGTTCGCATGTTGAAGTTCCCAGCATCGACGATGTACATATGCTCGACAACGAGAACACAATCGGCTATCTGAAGATGACGTGCTTTCAAAAGACGACCACGCGCGACCTGGACAAAGCCCTGTGGCAATTGAATCGTCAAGGCATGCGATGTCTGGTCATGGATCTGCGGGGTAATCCCGGCGGGCTGCTGACCTGCTCCGTCGAGATTTCGGATCGCTTCGTGAAGTCGGGGACGATCGTTTCCACGCGGGGCCGCAATCCTCATGAAGACTTCAACTACTCCGCGCATGGAACCGGCACGTGGGACATTCCGTTGATCGTGCTGATTGATGGTGACAGCGCCAGCGCCAGCGAGATTTTCGCCGGAGCCATCCGCGAACATCGTCGCGGAACGATTGTTGGCACACGCAGCTACGGTAAGGGTTCGGTACAGGGGATCTTCCCACTGGCCCCAACCCGAGGGCTTCCCGGTTCGGGACTGCGGCTGACGACGGCCAAATTCTATTCCCCCTCGGGGCATCCTTACAGCAATGTCGGTGTCGAACCCGATGTGGTTGTGCATCGAACCGCACGGCCCAGTGGCGATCAGTTCGTCACTAGTTCGAGCGAAGAAGACGATCCGTTTATCTCGGCGGCCATCAATGCGGCCCGTCAGCACCTAGCCCGCCGGTAGACATTCTTCGGCAGTGGCGTTGACGAAGCGGATTGCCTGCGCACACGATGTCATCTGGCCTGTTTCATTTCAGCGCTCGATGATGACACCATGGCGGACGTGAATCCCAATAGCTCGCGCAACCGTCAGTGGTCGTTTGCCACCGGCGGTCGATTGGCCGGGATGTGCGTGGCCCGAGAATCGCGACATACCTTGGCGTGGGACGACGCCGGCGTGTTGTATCTCCTCAATGCCACCGGTCGAGTGCTCGTGCATGTGCAGTCGCCCGATGCCCTGGCTGGCGCGGCGATTAGCGGCGATGGAAACATCATCGTGGCGCTGTCCACCGGCGGCAAGCTGTCATGGCTCGACGCATCGCTCGAGGTGCGT
>CAZNXE010000031.1:0-31022 GCA_964576465.1 uncultured Planctomycetaceae bacterium | reverse complement strand
AGCATCGGCTCCATGCGCGGTGAGTGGAATGCGTGCGAGACTTCTAGACGCTGACAGGTGATATTTTGATCGTGCAGCGCTTCAAGCAGTGCTTCGACCGCCGGTGTGTCGCCCGAGATGACTGTGTTGCCGGGGCTATTGATTGCCGCCACTGCGATTGAATCGCCGAATCGGGCAAGCTGTGAGGCGAACTGTTCGAGCGGTGCTAGAACCGCCGCCATCGTCCCGCCGGAGGGCAACGCCTGCATGAGGCGTGCTCGTCGGGCCACGAGTTGCGCGCCGTCGGACCACGACAACACGCCGGCAGCGCACGCCGCTGCATATTCGCCCACGCTGTGACCGATGACCGCTTCGACTTCCAAACCCCAACTCTGCCACATCTCCCACAGCGCATGTTGCAGTGCGAACAGCGCCGGCTGCGCGTACGCGGTTTGCGACAACAACTTCGTGGCGGTCGCATCATCGGAGAGCACCATATGCAGCGGTTGATCTAACTCGGCGGAGAACTGCTCGGCGCAGGCGTCCCAGGCTTGACGGAACACCGGCTGCTTGTCGTATAACACCCGACCCATCCCGGCGTACTGCGCACCTTGACCGCTAAACATCACGGCCACTCGCCGGCGGCGGTTGCTCGCAACTCGCCCGCGCCACACACCTCGTGGCTGCGTGGTTTCCGATGAAGCGGTGTCGCTCAATCGCACGGCCAACTCGCCGCTGTCATGGCCCGTGACTGCCAGCCGCTGCGTGAAGTGTTCGCGACCGGTGGCCGCGGTGTATGTCACGTCACCGACGGGCAACGACGCGTTGGCATGCAGATGATCGGCCCACCGCACGGTCAGTTCATCCAGCGCCTTCGCATCGCGAGCCGACAACAGCAACACGTGCGACGACCGTTCTGGCGTGTCGTCTGAATCGTTGACTTGCGATGCTGCCGGCGAGGGCGCTTCTTCCACAACCACATGTGCGTTGGTGCCCCCGAAGCCGAACGCGCTCACGCCCGCGCGACGTGGACTGTCGGAACTCTTTGGCCAGGTGATGAGCCGATCGTTCACGTAGAACGGCGAACGCTCGAACGCCAGATGCCGGTTCGGCTCGACCAAGTGCAACGTCGGCGGAAGCTGACCATGGGCCAGCGACAGCACCACCTTCAACAAACCCGCAATCCCGGCGGCCGACTCCGCATGACCAATGTTCGTCTTCACCGAACCAATTCCACACGCTTGCGGCGTGCAACGTTCGCCACTAAATACTTCCGTCAGGCCTTGCAATTCGATCGGATCGCCTAAGCTGGTGCCAGTGCCGTGTGCTTCGATGTACGAGAGGCTTTCTGCCGCGACATTCGCATCGGCGAGTGCTTCACGAATCACCTCGGCCTGCGAATCAGCACTTGGCACCGTCAGCCCTGCCGCTTGCCCGCAGTGGTTGGTTGCGGATCCCAAGATGACTGCTTCGATGTGGTCACCATCGGCGGTAGCTTGTGCAAGCGGCTTCAACAGCACCATGCCGACGCCCTCGCCCAGCACATAGCCGTCGGCCGCGCGATCGAATGTTCGGCAACGGCCCGTCGGACTCAAGGCGCCGAGCCGGCTCATCACTTGATAGTGGGAAACAGCCAGCGCGGCTTGTGTCCCGCCCACCAAAGCGCTGTCGCACTCGCCGCGTCGCAGGCTTTCGATCGCCAAGTGCAAGGCGACCAGCGAGGAAGAGCACGCCGTATCGATCGACAGGCAAGGCCCCTTGAAGTTCATCAGGTACGAGAGGCGATTGGCAATCACCGAAGCCGCGTTACCGGTGCCGACATGCGTGCCCAGCGACTCGGGATGTTCGAGAAGGCGTGATAGATACTCGCTGGCCATGGTTCCGATGAACACACCAGTTCGCGTTCCAGAGAGCCGCCCTCCGGCATAGCCGGCCCGTTCCAGCGTTTCCCAGGCGACTTCGAGCAACAGACGCTGCTGTGGGTCCATCGCCGCCGCCTCGCGAGGCGAAATGTGAAACAGCGGTGCATCGAATTGATCGATGTCGTCCAGCAGTGCGCCCCACTTCGAGTACGTCTTTCCGGCGATTGTCCTGTCGGCGTCGAAATGCCGCTCGATCGACCACCGCTGATGCGGGATCTCGCGTACTGAGTCGTGCCCAGCGGCGAGGTTCTGCCAGAACGCTTCAATCGTAGGAGCATCTGGAAAACGACCGCCGAGACCAATGATGGCGATCCGCCGATCGTGATCGGCATCCGATGTGGTTCGAACGACGGTCGACGGCTGTCTTTGAATGACAGGTGCCGCCGAGGTTTGTCGCTTCGAGTGCAACGCCGCCCTGTCGCGCTGCGGTGATTCCTCTTCACGAACTTGAAAACCGTATTGCTCGACGATCGCCACGGCCAGTTTCTTGACCGTTGGATAGTCGAAACAAATTGTCTGCGGAACACTTTTCCCAAGGTGCCGCTCCAACATTCTGGCAACCTGAGTGGCCAACATCGAATCGAGCCCCGACTCGACTACCGGCCTGCTGGGATCGATCGCCTCGCGGGGCACCTCGAGCACTTCCGACAACCGCGTAAGGAGCCAGTGCTCTGCTGCTGCCGTAACGTCGCCGGGTACTGCATGTTCGCTGAAAGGGGTCAACAAGCGGTCGCGTTGCGGTGGTGTGGTGATTTGCGTTGGGGCAAGTTCGTCAGAAACTGGCACGTCGACCCAGCAGTGCTGGCGTTGAAAGGGATCGCTCGGTAGCAGAATGCTTCGAGGAGGACGGGCGGCGAAGGCCTTCTTACTCTCAATCTCCGGGCTTTCTTCAAGCACCACATGCGCGTTGGTGCCGCCGGCGCCAAAAGAACTAACGCCCGCCCGACGTGGCCCTGCTGTGACCCAGCGGCGGAGACGTTCGTTGATGTAAAACGGTGTCTGCGTCCAGGCGACGTGTCGATTGGGGGTCTCTACGTGCAGCGTTGGTGGCAACTGGCGATGCACGAGCGACAACACGGCTTTCATCAAACCAGCGATCCCGGCAGCCGCTTCCAGGTGGCCCACATTGCTTTTCACCGACCCTAGTGCGCAGAAATTGCGGCGCGACGTGTCGTTGCGGAACAGTTCACCCAATGCTTGGACTTCGATGGGATCGCCCAGTCGGGTGCCCGTGCCGTGGGCTTCGAGCATGGTGACGCTGTGCGGTGAGACGCCTGCCCGACGGTAAGCATCTTCCAGCACGCGACGCTGCGCTTTCGGATTCGGAGCAGTTACGCCGACCTTGGAATGCCCGTCGTGATTGACGGCCGTGCCCCGAATGACTGCGAGCACTGTATCACCCGCGGCAAGCGCCGCGGACAACGGTCGTAACAGCACGACCCCGGCGCCTTCGCCGCGAACGTAACCGTTTGCCCGATCGTCGAACGCCATCGATTGCCCGTCGCCGCTGAGCATGCCGGCGGCGTCGAGCGCGTGCGTATCGTCGGCCGATAGAATCAGGTTCACGCCGCCGGCCAACGCCCACGATGTTTCGCCGCGGCGCAGGCTTTCGCACGCCATATGCACGGCCACCAACGACGACGAACAGGCCGTGTCGACGGCGATGCTAGGGCCGGTGAGATTCAAGGTGTATGAAACGCGATTGGCGACCATCGACGCGGCGTTGCCCACTGCATATTGGGCATCGTGTTGCCGCTGGGCTGTTTGTAAGATCCGCTCGTAATCGTTGTGGGCAACCCCGACGAATACGCCCGCGACGGCTTGCGACAACTCATCGACATGATGGCCCGACGACTGGATGGCCTGCCATGCGATTTCGAGCATCATTCGCTGTTGCGGGTCGATCAGTCGTGCCTCACGCAGCGTAAGGCCAAAGAAGTCGGGATCGAATCCGGCCACATCGTCAAGAAATCCGCCTCGCCGCAGATGCGCCGGCGGCGAGGGATGCAATCGCCGACGGGCTTCCGAAAGTTGGCCGACCATGTCGGAACCGTCTCGTAATTGTTCCCACCACGCTTGCGGAGAATTCGCACCGGGCATACGACACGCCATGCCGACGATGGCAATGTCGTTGTTGTCGCTCCTTGGTGTTGCTGCCGGCTTGGACGTTGCCTCCACATGGGATGCCGAGCGACGCTGTTCACTTGCCGTTGTGGAGATTGCTGCAGGCGACGATGCGACATGGATTGCTTGCGGAGTGCCTGAAGATCGCGATGCCTCGTCAGCACGCCATTCGGGAAACTCCTCGGCAAGATAGTCTGCTAGTTCGCGAACCGTGGGATAGGTGAACAGTAGCAGCGCGTCGAGTCCGTACTTCTCGTCAGGGTCGAGCCTTCGGGCCACGTGGGTGGCCATGATCGAATCCAAGCCCAGCTCGGTGTAATTCGTATCGGGCTCAACTTCCTCGGGAGTCACCCCCAACACGGCCGCCAACTCACCGCGAATGCGTTGAGCAAGGTCGTTTGCTGGCGTACGCCCCGCAGTCTTTGGTGTGTCGCTTTTATCAACAGGTTCTTCAACGACGTTGGCAAGACTCACGCTGCCTGATGCCCGGCCTTGTTCGACTTGAAGACCCTGACGCACCAGCGGGAAATGTTGTCGCTGGAACGGGTAAGTTGGCAGGGGCACTCGGCGGCGCGATTGGCGATCGTCAACCACTGCCCAGTCGACGTCGAAACCTGCCGTGTCGACCAGGCATAGCAACGCCAACAGTGCGGTTCGCTGTTCGTTGGAAAGCGAGGACGGCGCCAACAACTCGATGGGAACCGTGGGTTCATCTACTTGGGCAATTCGATGTAGCGGCTCAGGGAGTCGGTCGTCGTTGCAAAGCCGCCAGAATACTTGTCGCCCGTCGGCTTCAAGACGCTGGAAGACTTGAGCGGCCTCGATCGCAAGGTGTTGCGCGGCCGCCTTGTCTTTGACATCGCCGACGAACATGCCCTTGGGCAAGGTTGACGTTGTCGGCACTCCGCTCGGCATGCGTCTCAGCTTCGAGACAAGTTCCGTGCGGTCCGTGGCAACAATGGCCGCTCGGTGGCGGTGCTTCTTGCGCGTGGTGTTGGCCGTGAAACATACGTCAGCCAACGATTGCTCTGGATGCGTTTCCAAGTGATCGGCTAGCCGCACGGCCTGTTGCTTGCGGGCCGTGGCCGACTGGGCGGAAACGGTCAACGCGAACGGGCCGCCCACGGATTGTGCAGGCGATGTTGGAACGGGGGCCTCTTCAAGAACGACGTGCGCGTTGGTGCCGCCGAACCCGAACGCACTGACGCCGGCGAACCGTGGAGCAAAACCCCTGGGCCATGGCCTCGTTCGATCGACAACGTACAGCGGAAGTTGCTCGAAGCGTACGTGATCGTTGGGCTGCTCGAAGTGCAACGTGGGTGCCAACTGCTGGTGTTCGAGAGAGAGCACAACCTTGATCAGACTGGCCAAACCCGATGCCGGTTCCAAGTGGCCAAGGTTGGTCTTCACCGACCCGATCCCACACAACTCAGCGGCTGTATCATTCGGCACGTCACGCTGCCCCGCCCCGAAGACCTCAGCCAGGGCTTGCAGTTCGATCGGGTCACCCAACACGGTGCCGGTTCCGTGAGCCTCGACATAGCTGATTTCTTGAGGCGTAACCCCCGCATCGCGGTGGGCTTGGCGGATTACATTGACTTGCGATTCGCGGCTCGGGGCCGTTAGACCGTTGGTGCGCCCATCTTGATTGACGGCCGTACCGCGAATCACCGCGTGAATCGTGTCGCCGTCGCGCTGTGCATCGGCCAGCGGCTTCAACAGCACGGCAGCCACCCCTTCGCCGCGAACGTAACCATTGGCGCGGCGGTCGAATGCCTTGAGACGCCCGTCGGGAGAGAGCATGCCCGCTTGACTGAAGTTGACGTACAACTCTGGCGTGAAATGCAAATGCGCGGTGCCGACAATCGCCGAGTGGCATTCGCCACGACGCAGACTCCGCACGGCCAAGTGCAAGGCGACCAACGATGACGAGCAGGCTGTGTCGACCGCTAGACTGGGGCCCTTCAAATCGAGCACGTACGAAAGTCGATTCGCGGCCATCGACAGGAAGTTCCCCGAGGCAACATACGCATCGACGCTGCTCGGGTCGGCAAGCAGGCCACGCATGTAGTCGTGCAGGCTGATCCCGACAAACACGCCCGTATCGCTGCCGGCCAAATTTGAACCACCGTAGCCGGCCGACTCAAACGTCTCCCAGCAGACCTCCAGCAGCAACCGTTGTTGCGGGTCCATCTGCTGGGCCTCGTGCGGCGAAATGCCAAAGAGTCGGGCGTCAAACTCCTCGACACCCTCCAGGAGCCCGGCCCATTTGCTGACCGTTTTTCCCGGCTCTCCTGGCCTTGGCGAATAATACTGCGAAACGTCCCATCGCTCGGGCGGGATCTCACGAATTGAACAGACGCCCTGTTGTAAATTCGACCAAAACTCCTCAAGGTTGTTCGCCCCAGGAAGCCGGGCAGAGAGCCCAACGATCGCGACGGCTTTGTGCGACGGATCACCATCGCAGTGTTCGGGGTCGCTGGCCATCTTTGGCTTCGCATGATGAACCGTGGCAGACACCGGACGGTCGCCAGATTCCTCTGAAGCATTTGGATGTGCCGTGTCGGGTGAAAACGCCTTGCCGCAGGCGTCTGGAAACTCGTGAGCTAAGAATTCGGCCATCGCTTGAATGTTTGGATGGTCGTAGGCCAGCGTCGTGGGCAGTTCGACTGACAGGCAATCCTCGACATCGCGCACCACTTGAACCGCGAGCACGGAGTCGATGCCCAATTCGACGAAGCTCGACTGGGGATCGATATGTTCGACGTCGATGGCTAACACACCAGCAAGCATTTCCGCGAGCATGTCACGCACGCGATCAACGTCCTGGCGTTGTTGCTGCGTCGCATTAGAGACCTCGGCATCGCCACGACTCGCTTCATCCGCCGAGGGTTGCGGAGACTCGGCGACCTCACGATCGAACGCACCTGTTTCAAATCGCTTCTTCAATTCATAGCGATGAATCTTCCCGGCGGGGGTGCGGGGAAACTGGTTGTCGGCCAGTGGTACGACCGTATCCACGCGCACGCCAACACGCCCCAAGACTTCACGCTCGATAGCCTTCCGCACTTGCTGTTCATCGCTGCCGCTGTGCAATGCCACGAAGATCACCACGCGTTCGCGGCCAAGTGGTTCGCTGAAGCTGCCAATCGCCACGACACGCTCGGCGACGACACCTGGAACTTCGCGCACGGCTTGTTCTAGATCGTGCGCGTAGTGGTTGTGCCCATGAACGATGATGACGTCCTTGGTTCGCCCCACCACGGCGAGTTGCCCGTCTCGCAAGAAGCCGAGATCGCCCGTGCGAAACCAGCCTTCGACAAAACCGTCGTTGGTCGCCGCCTCGTTGGCTTCGTATCCCGGGGTTACCGTGCGGCCCTGGATTTGAATATTTCCGACGACGCCCTCATCCACGACGTGATCATTCTTGTCGACAATACGCAGCGTGATGCCGGGAAGGATGTTCCCTAAGTTCGCATACTCTCTCACGGGCCCTGCGGAGGGTTCCACGTTCGACTGCGCCGCCTGTTGGTGAAGACTTAAGGTCTCCAGCGGTTGGTCGACGCGGGGATAGGCAATGCCGCCGGCCGATTCCGACATGCCAAACGCAGGCGCGAGCGCCTCGCCATGTAGTCCCGCAGCGCGAAACTTCTCATGGAATCGCCGCAGCGTGCTGACCGAGACAACCTCACCGCCGTTGAGCAACACTCGCAAGCTGGAAAGATCCCAATCGAGCAGACGGTCGGGGGCGATGCGGTTGGTGGCCAGTGAGTAGGCGAAATTCGGCCCGCCGGTGAACGCAACCCGGTGCTTGCTGATCTTGTCGAACCACAATTCCGGGCGTTTCAACAGCGAACTGGGCTCCAACATCACTTGGCTTGCCCGGGCGTACACTGGCAACAGATGAAAACAGACCAAGCCAATCACGTGATACAAAGGGGCCCAACACAATGCGGTATCGCGTCGATCGAACCGGTTGTGTTGACAGGTGGCCTGAACGTTGGCCCATAGATTATCGTGTGTCAGCCGAACCCCTTGCGGTTCGCGCGTGCTGCCGGAACTAAACAGCAGCAGTGCCGTGGAACTCGGCGCCCGAAGATGCCAGCGGCGGTCCTCGATGGTGCTCTGAAGTTCGTCCGGCGTCCACCACTGCGTAACGGTTCTCGATGACAGGCTGGTGATCGCGTCGCGCAAACGGTCGAGTGGTTCTGGAACGATCACCGGAGGACAATCGAGCCGCTGCCAAATGGCCGCCAACCGTCGTGCTTCGTTCGACGCTTGAAGTTCGTTCTCGGTGGCCGTGTCGCTCACCGGCGGAGGCAGCAGCACCGGCACCATGGCACCAAGCAGACAGCCCCAAAACAGCTCGACAAAGTCAGACGTATTGCGAGCGAGCAGAATGACCTTCTGCCCAGGGGTCAAACCTCGCCGGCGCAGTGCCGCGAGTCGCTTTTGAGCGGCGGTTAGTAGTTCTGCATAGCTGTAGCAGTGTTCACTTCCGTCGGGCGAGACGAAGACCAGACCGGTCCCGTTTTCTTCAGCCGCCGCGCGACTCAACCACTGCGGCAAGGTGCGCACCGCCTCCGGGCGAGGCTCCAACGGAGGCCCCGCGGCAATGGCTCTTCGACGTTGGTCTGGGTGCGAATGCCCCATTAGACGTCTCTCGCGCGTGGATGTGGATAAGGTTCATCGGGGTCGCACTTCCTTTCGCCGCAGGCATTGACTCTTCGAGCCTATTCTACCGCATGCTGCCGATCCGTCTTGGACAGGCACTTGCCCCAAATCATGGTCGACGTCAGCCGGTTAGACGAGCGGCGGATGATACCTACCGTAGCATGGGACCCCGTCCCGTGAAGAACCCACGGAGTACACGGAACAGGGTTCCACGCTACGGTAAAACACATTTCTGCCGCTCGCCTTATGAAGGGATGTGATGATGAGTTGTTTCTCTATTCGGCTGGTGGCCGGCTATAGCGTTCGTATGCGTTGTCCGCCAAGGCGGGTTGAATCGCGTGTTCAAACAGATGTGACAACAAATCGAGCCGCTCGATGCGACCGACCAGGGGTTCCAGATATTCGTGCATTCGCGTGCTCGTGAACACGGTGGGTATTCCACAGTCGCGGCGTACGAAATCGTACGCTGCCCTAAGCAAGCCAAGCTCGTCGGCGCGTGGGTTCTCAACCACGGCGTTGATTCTCTTTGCTTCGTGCTGGCGCACCACGTCCTCGGGCAGGGTGGTCAAGTCGAATGCCTGACATGTCGCCACGAGGTGCGCCGCGAGACAGTAGTTCGTGTCGTCGGCAATCTCCTGTGCTGCTCGCGCCGCGGCAAGCCCCATCGATACGATCGCCTGATTATCCTTCTCCGCCGAGAGATAGGTCGACGAGTGAGGGCCGACCTTCTGATTCATTTCCGAGAGCAACGCGTCCATATAGATCTCAACCCCCTGGAACCCCATATTATCAGCCGGATGGGAACTTCTGGGAATGACGTGCGTGGCGATAAACCGCTCGCGAACGGTCTCGTGTTCGGTAGCGCTAATCATATGCTCGACGCCTCGGATCAAGAATTTGAACTGGGCGTGTACCAGTCGGGCGATCGAGTGGACCGACACCTTCAGCTTGTCCATGTCCCTGGCGATGGTCGAGCCGAGGAAGTTCCCGCCGGAAACGATGAACTGCCGCTTGGCGTCGTTGAGAATCAAGGGGTTATCCGAGGCCGAGTTGATCTCGATGCCCAGGTCGTTGAAGGTGCCCAACAACACATCGTATTCTGGGGCCAAATGCTGTGTCGCACAACGAAACGGATAGGTCAACTGCCACAGGCGATAATCGTGCGAGGGGGCGAACCCGCGGATATCGTCCTTTGGTAACAATCCATCGGAAACGCTGTGCATCAAGTTGAAGATCAGGCGTCCGGCGTAGGCCTGACCGGCGTGCGGTTTCACCTCGGCGGTGAACGGATGATACGACTGGAGCGTGCCGCGAACCGCGCAGTTGGCCAACGCCGTGAGCACCATCGAGACAAAGTAAGCATTCAACGCTTGCACCACGGCCAAACATCCGGCGCCGGCGGCGACCGACGTTCCGTTGACCAACGCCAACGCTTCTTTTGGTTCCAGCCGAATAGGGGTCAGATCGAGTTGCTTCAAGGCCTCGCGAGCGTTCATCTTGCGTCCGCGCCACTCGACCTGCACACGGTCATCGTTGTTTTCCTGCATCACCGAGGCGATGTACGCCAACGGGACTAGATCGCCGGAGGCCGTAAGCGAGCCCTTCAACGGCACGACCGGCACGACATCTTCTTCAAGCAGCCGCAGCAGCAACCGCATCACTTCTTCGCGAAGCGCGGAGACACCCAATAGGTTCGACACCACACGCACCAACATTGCCGCACGCACCGTCGACCCCGGCAGGGTTGGCCCGCCGGCGTGAACCAGCAATCCGTCGATCAGCACTTCCTGCTGACGCCGCAGACCTTCGTCGTCGAGCCCCTTATTGAACACGCCGGTTCCGCCGTAGCCGGTGTTCACTCCATAGATGACCCGTTTTTCTTCTAACCAAGTACGGAGTTTTTCGATTCCGGCGCGGTTGGTTTCCAGCGCCGGGCAGTTCTCGTCCAGCAAGATGGATTGCGGCGAATACCATGCGTCGGTCCCCGCATGTGCGGCCCGAAATACCATCGCCGGCGTCAGCGGCTCTTCGCCCAATCGCAGAGGATCGTCGGTGCGCAGCGTCGCCATCAGCTCGGCGAGTAACTCGTCGGGCGAACGGCGATAGGAAACCTGAGAAGGGTACTCGATCATCAATCACGTCGGGGTGGCAGAATCGTCCTCGGCAGCCAACGACGACGTGCCGACCGCACGCAACATCGCCGATGCACCGTTCGCCGCTCTGCATAAACCCTTTGAGGTAAACGGCGTCAAGCCAGCGCGCGGCCACCGGGTGGCAACCAAACCATCGAGTATAAACTCCACCTGCCAGATGTCCCACCTTTGTACCCCTCCGAACGAGCCTCACCCGCCCCTTTTGCCCCCACAGGCGCAAAGAGACGACTGTAGCGGTTATGAGGGGCCCAGCGGTATGGCGTTTGGGACCGCCAAGCCGAGTTGCACCGGCTTAAGAACAAGGGTCGCCTAGTAAACGTAGGTTCGGTGCCGCATCCGCCTGCCTATGAAAATCGAATGTAACCGATGGTTGGACACAGTTCGTGGTACTGCCTATAGTCGAAATTCACCGATTGATCGAAAGAAAATCGTATTCTTGAGGGCAGTCACGCTATGTGTACACGATGCGTTGTTCTAAGACTTGCCATGCTGACCTTACTCACGGCATGCCATTCGAGTGACGTTGCTCGGGCCGAAATACTAACGCTTTCCCTAGACAGCGACGCGAGCGAACTTCAGCTTTCGGTCACTTTCAGAAACGTCGACGATGATTTATTGCCGCTGGAAGCGCAGCAGCAGGGTACACTAACCGCGCGTTTTACGGGCACAGTATTGGTCGACATTACTTCCGGCTCAATCGGGATTCTTGTACAAGCTGATGCGATCACGTACGCCGGTTCGTTTCTTCCGCCTGGCCAAGGCGGTTCATTCAACAATCCCGGGCCTGCCGATTTGGCCGGGCAGGTAGTCAATCCCGATCCTTCTGCACAAGGATTCTATGCGGTTCGTGACATGGAATTGGAAGTAGCAAGCCTGCCCACTACGCTGGGTTCTGATGGGCAGTTTGCTCTGACCAACCAATTGGTGTTCGTTTCAGGAGAGCGATCCTTTTTTACGGGAACGATCAATGGCGGCGGATTCACTGGATTTGAAACAGCAACCATTATCAAGTCCAACGCCGCCTCGACCCTGGGATCGTTTGAACAGGTGGGCAATCAGTATGTGCTTACAGTTCCGATCGAAATTCCGTGGCCCATCGGCATAGGCACGACATCGCTCACACTGGAAACAGGTACGCTCCAAGGACAGCTCGTCGCCGTCGTTCAAGTGCCGGAGCCGACCACGACGGTCATGCTTGTCATCGGCGTGGTCACCTTAGGCACCGTTTCGCTGGTACGCCTTTTCGTGACAAACTGTTCACACTGATCGTGCCGTAGAGACTTGGCAGCGGCCCATCATTTGGCGCCAACTTCAACATAGTGCTCGACCACTGGAAACGGATCGTAGTAGTGATGCAGCAGTGACTTCCACTGCTGATACTCTGCCGAACCGCGGAACCCTACGGTGTGGTCTTCGAGTGTCTTCCAGGACACAAGAAGTATGTACCTTGATGGCTTTTCGATACACCGCCGAAGCTCGTGACGGACGTACCCCGACATTGATGAGATGATGGCTTGTGCCTGGGCAAAGGAGGCCTGAAAATCGGATTCCTGGCCTGGCACAACGTCGAGAATTGCAACTTCTAGAATCATGGATTGATGCCTTGCTTGGTCGTGGACTATTTCTGCTCAACACATGCAGGCGGCAAATAGGAACTTCTGGCTAGGGAGCGGAGTTGGTCGTTACTTCACCGCTCTCGATCGGGTCGTCGAGCAGGTCGTCGAAGAAGTTGTAGAAGAACCAATCAAGTTCACCAAGACCGCCGACTAAGAAATCGGCTGCTGAGTCGCCGAAGACCGTAACGTTGGCCTGTAGGAACCAGTTGCCATTGGCACGGGTGCCGGTTCCGACCCCCATGATGTTCGCAACGCGTGTCGCGTAGTCGCGCCCCGAGATCCACTCGGCATGGATGGCAATAATGGCCTGGGGAATGCTGCTGAAGGAGAGTTGGTCGGCCACCAGCAGGTCTTCCCCGATTCCGCCGACAAGCGCATCGGCACCGAGAAAGCCAAATAGGACGTCGTTTCCGGCACCCCCCAGGAGCACATCGCCACCGTCGTAACCAAGGTTAGTGCCTCCCAACAATAGGTCATTTCCGTTACCGCCTACCAAGAGGTCACTGAAGCGACCGCCGGCGAGGACGTCGTCCCCATTGCCACCATAGATTTCGACGCGATTCTCGATCAGCAACTGGCCGACGAGTACATCAAGCGAATCGAATCCGTGCAGGACAATATTGCCTTCGACCCCGGGAAAAACGGTGAACCGATTGATGGCAACGGCGTTTTCAAACTGCTCAAAAACAAAGATGCCGCTGGAACTACCGATGACGAAAACTGCATCAATGCCGTCGGTGCCACCGTAGACGAGATCTTGAACGTAGCGATTGCGTTCGCCCCTTAGCAACGCAATGCTGCGAATGTCGATGGTGTGCTGGACCGTCGTGCTGGTGCCGTTGTCCTTGTCGGTCGCCGTGATCTGGACGTCATAAATTCCAACGGTTTTGAATTCATGGGTTACGGTCGTGCCGGCGAGTTGATCGATGGTTTCGTCAACGACTCCGTCGCCGTCCCAATCGATGTCGAACTGATAGCCCGAGGCGGCATCCGCCGCGGAAGGATCGTCGACGAACAGCGTGAAGGTCTGCGGAAGACCACGGACCCCGATCTCCGGAGCCTGCAACGCCAACGTCGGCGCGACGTTATTCACGGTGAGCGTCGTGCTGTCGGTATCAACATTGCCCTGACCATCGTTTACCTCGAGGCCAATCGTATGAACGGCCCCTCCATCGCCAATGCCCAAAGCGTTGAGTTGCACCCACGTGAGTTGGGGCGTTACACCCACGGCGTCGTCGTATTGGCCATCGTTATCCAAATCCCAGGCATACGAGAGCGTGCCACTGTCGGTCGTCGAGGCCGAACCATCGAAGACTGGAGCGGCCGAAAGAATCGCCGGATCGGATAGCACGACGGTCGGGCTGCCGGCGGTCTGCGTGATCTTGGCAAAACGGTTCACCTCGACGTTCGTCACCGTGTCGGTCGTTCCGTCCGGCCATCGGATGGTGATTTGGTCAACCACACCATCCGCGACATCACCCAACCCGAAGCTTAGACGGACATCGTTTTGTGCCAGAAAGTTTCCTCCAATCTGAACTTCTTGAACGATAATCTTGTTCTGCACGGAAAGGTCGGGCGTCACGGTAACCCGCGCGCCAACGGCTTGCTTATTGAGGCCCAACCCTTCGAGTTCGACCGTCAACCACTCGCTGTTCGCGCCGGCATTGTTGCGATACAGCACACCCGGATCTGCCGCGTTCATTACAAAGACGTCTAAGTCACCGTCGTTGTCGTAGTCAAAGGTAACGAGCCCCTTCCCCGATCGGGTATCAACGATCCCTTCGGTGGCGGAGACCTCGGTAAAGACAATCTCCCCCGTACTGCCGTCTGGCCCGTCGTTTCGCCACAGCCGCATCGGGTCGTTGCTGAACTTGCTATCGACCGCGATGAGCGTCGGCTCGGGGCTTGTCGGGAAGGTGAACGGTGGAAAATCGACACCGTTGGTCATGACCAGGTCGAGATCGCCGTCGTTGTCGTAGTCGAGGAAACTGGTCCCCCAGCCCCAGCCTCCTTGATCGACATCGCTGATGAAGAGCGGGTCTAGCACCTTGTCGGTGAAGGTACGATCGCCATTGTTTTGGTAAAGATGGTTCCCCGTTGTCCCCCACCCAAAGCTCGTGCCGGGATCGTAAATCGAGGTGACGAACCAGTCGAGCAGCCCGTCGCCATTGAAGTCGCCGATCGTGGCTCCCATTCCGTTCTCATCGTTGCCAACCCCGGCGGCTGCCGTCCCATCTTCAAACTTTTCCGTGGTCGGGTTGTACCACAGCAATTTGCTTTGGCCGAAATCCGCGGTCACCACAAAATCGAGATAGCCGTCGTTGTCCATGTCGGCGAACTGCGACGAAAATGTGTACGTCTCGTTGTTCAGGGAAATCGCCGCGAGATCGAGCCCTAGGGCGACCGTCCGATCGGTGAAGTTGCCGGGGTTCGAGGCCCCCTCGTTCTGGAAATACCTAGTTGCGTAACCATCGTCGTCCCACGCGCTGACATGCAAGTCGAGATACCCATCGCGATTGACGTCGACAAAGGTCGCGTTGAAGCCGTTGAACAACAAGCCTTGTTGCGGTGTACCGACAAGCAACGATTCGATATCAACACCACGGGCCGCGGCTTCTTCAGTAAAGTTGCCGGTGCCGTCGTTGATATAGAGCAAATTCCGACCAACTTGGATCGTCGTTAGATAAAGATCAAGGTCGCCGTCGGAATCAACGTCACCCCAGGTGGCGCCGTTGGTGGCGCCCACAAAATCGATGCCGACGGTCGAAGCTTGGATCTCCGAAAAAGTTCCATCGGCGTTGTTGCGGTAAATGATGTCGGTATCGTCCAACCGCGTTACGTACAGATCGATCCAGCCGTCATTGTCATAATCGACCGCGGCCGCACCGCCCGACATGTGCGGGGGTTCATTGGAAGAGGGCCCGACCTGCTCGTTGACCGTGGCGTTCTGATTGAAGTCGATGTTCGCGAAAGCCGTCACATCGGTAAAGGCTGGAGCCGCGGCATCGAAGAGGACCACTTCGTCAATGCTGTAAGGCCCACCGGCATCAGCAACCACCGCCAAGAGTCGGCGGCTTTCCAGAGGATCGATTGCCAAGCGGCCCCTAGAAAGGCAACGCCCTGATGAAGGTTCCCGGGCAAATCTTGGCGCAAGCGATCCCAGGCGGCGCCGCAGCGCAACACTCAAACATCCCCACATCGTGCCGGTCTCGAAGGTGACACTCAGGCGTTCGCGAACATTGCGTAACGCCACCCCCCCACTGATCGAATGAGAGCCCTTCAAAGTCCTTCATAATCTGTATCCGCTGGCTACAGTACAGGCGGGAGACTGAATAAGCAAGTTTTTCACAATGTCTTTTCGCCAACCAACGCTCTGCTTATTCGATCGCCTTCGCCTCTTGGGGCGTTTGCTTGCCGGGGGGCTTATGGCGGGGGTCGACGACTCTTTCGACCAAGTAGGAGGGGCGCTGACGGGTGCTTTCTAATGTGCGAACCAGGTATTCGCCCAACACGCCGGTCATGATTAACTGCACGCCGGAGACGAGCAGCAACACGACGATCATCGAATACCATCCGCGGGCCAGTTCAGTTTCGCTACCGTAAACGACCCGAGAAACAATGATCACGCAGGCATACAAGAAGCCTAAGAAGGCCATGCCAAATCCTAGCAGCGAGGCCGCGCGAATGGGCATATGCGAAAACGATACGAAATAGTCGATCAGGTACGTGATGCGTTTCGAGAGTGACCACCCCGATGTACCGTATTTCTCTAGCCGCTGCTGGCGCTTGTAATAGATGATCGCTGGCTCGTAGCCGGTCCACAGCACCATGCCAAGTCCCGCGCTGGGTTCGTGCGTATGCTTGAGTGCTTCGAGCACCTCGCGGTCGAGCAATGCGTAGTCACAACCTTGCTCTGGCATGTTGGGAAGCCCGAAGCGGCGAATCATTCGCCAGAACATATTCGAGGTGGCTTTCGTGAACCAAGGGTCTTCGCGATCGGACCGGGCGGCGAGAACCACTTTCGATCCCATCCGCCAATGGGCCAACATATCGCCGATTAACTCTGGCGGGTCTTGTAGATCGGCAGAGATCGCCACCACGGCATCGCCCCGCGCATAGGCAATACCTGCCGACGCCGCGGCATTGGAACCGAAGTTGCGAACCAGCTTGATCGCCCGAACGCGGGAATCGAACTCCGTCAATTCCATCATCACTTGAAACGAATTGTCGCGTGATCCGTCGTCGACGAAGATAAACTCGAACTCTTCAGGCTCTTGGTCGGCAACCTTCTGAAACCGCTCGACAACATCGCGCAAGCTGGCGGCATTGTGATAGACCGGCACTACTACGGAGATGAGTGTCATGGCTGTTGCGGAGTTTGTGATTGCCGGGAGTGTCGCGGCTTCTATCGCGGGTGCCGAAAACGATTCTCGGGTGAACCGACCTATGCAGATTCCGCCTCCATGCTAGTCCAACTGCCCATGGTAGCCGCCATTTACACGAAACGGGAGAGTTGCCACCGCCGAGGTTGCTTTTTTCTGCCAGCTAGACGCCGTGTCGTGACATAATCGTCACAGGGCGCGTGATCCTGCGTGCGGTCACTGCCCACTTGGCAAGCGGTGCGCGCCCGCGGGCTCAGAGAATCCGGCGAAAGATGTACTCGCATTTCCCGAAGCGGGCGCCCGCCTCTTCCGCGAACCAAATGATGGGGCGGTTGGCCACTTGCGTACTCCCATACGAATATTGGGCGCCAATGCTCAGCAGATGATAGTTTACCTCGGGGCCAAGTTTCCCCATCCAGCCCTTGAACTCCGGGGCGACGGCCGAAAAAACTCCCTGAACAAGCTGCAATCCCCAGCGATCCCACTTGTCGCGATGATAGCGGTAGGTAACCAGCGCCCCCGGGTCGGGAACATCGGGCACGATCACCACATCGGCAAGCTGCCCGGTGACTGATTGTTCGACCCATTTCTCCATCAGCCGCACGGCGTCCTGTTGCTTGATGAACGGATCGGCATGAAACCGGTCGTACAGATTCACCGTGGCGCTCGCCGCTTTGGCCAACGAGGGAATATCATTTTCGGTTGCCTTGCGAACTGGAAGCCGCTCGGTAAACGCCGGTTCTTCGATCTGTCCGAAGTGGTAGAAACGCGTTTCGATCAGGGCAAACCCAGCTTCGCCGAGGGCGCGCGTCGTCGATAAGTCTCGCGGATCGACCACGGCGAAGAGATACTTGATGTCTCGCCGGCCTGCTTCTTCGCACAACCACTCGACAGCGGCTCGACCATCGGCAAGTGGGCGGTGCCAGGGAGCTTCCAGTGGAAAGATTCCACCCAGCCGCACAACACCATATCCGAAGAACTCGCTGTCCCACGGCAAGCGTTCGGCAAGCACAACAACTTCACTGCCGTCGTCCAGCGTGACGATCGATCGAAAATCGTCGGCCGCAGCAAGGTCGGCAGTTAGTTCTTCAGCATGGATCGCCCGATCGCCCTGTCGCGAGATGCCCGGCACATAGTCCCGTGGGCTCCAGGGCAAATGCTTTGACAATAATCGCCGCAGTTCCGAGAGATCGTCGATAGTTCGTGATGCGGTCATCGATTTCACATCGAGAAAGGCAACTAGCGGTTACCAATAGTGTTTGCGGTGTTTGCGATAGTAGTCCGCGGTGCGCGTCAACCCGTCGAGCAATTGCGTCTTCGGGCGCCATCCCAAAAAGCGTTCGATCTTACTGATATCTGAATAAAAATCGCCCGGCTCTTGCGCGGCACGTTCGGCGGAAAACGGCGCCAGTTCCCAACGCCCGCTGCCGGCTGCCTGAACGACGGTGTTGGCCAGTTCGAGGAACGTGGTTGGCTGATCGTAGCCGACGTTGAACACCTCGCCCCATGCGTTGTCGCTCGCGGCAACCCTCAGCATGGCTTCGATGCAGTCGTCGACATAAACGAGATCTCGCTTGATTTCTCCCGTGCCAAAAACGGGGATCGTCTGGTCGTCCATCGCCAACCGAACGAACCAGTTGACCACTCCGTAGCGTGAATGTTGCATCTGCGCGCGGGGGCCATAGGTATTCGTCAACCGCAGCAGGCACGAACGGATGCCAAACACGACGTGGTAGGCCTCGATAATTTGTTCGGCGGCAACATTCGTAATCTCATAGATCCCCAGCGGTTGCAACGGGGCGGTTTCGTCAACCGGCAGTTCCCGAGGTTTGCCATATTGCCCACGGGTGCCGGTGTAGATCACACACACATCGGGGTTGTGCTGACGGCAGGCCTCCATCACGACCGCCGTTCCCTTGACATTGATGTCGATGTCGGGGAACGGGTCGTGCAGGCTCATGATATGGTCGACCTGCCCGGCCAAATGAAACACGAAGTGTTTGTCCCGAACGAGATAGTTCATCACGTTCACATCACGGATGTCGCTGTAGTTGACCGTAACGCGATCGGCGATCGGTTCGATATTGAACAGATTACCGCCGTAGCCGGAAATCATCGCATCGGCGATCGTCACATCGGCACCACGCTCGACCAACTCGATGGCCAGATTGCTGCCAACGAAGCCCATGCCGCCGGTGATGAGGACGCGGACGTCGCGGAACGAGAAATCGTCGAGTGAGACCGTCATGCCCGGGCTCCGGCCAAACACTGGCAAATCGTCTGCGCAACTTGCCCGACGTCTTCTTGAGAAAGTCCGTTGTACAACGGCAGCGAGACAACCTCTGCCGCCGCGACTTCCGTCTCTGGCAGGCTCCCCGATCCGTATCCCAAATCGGCGAAGGCTTTCTGTCGGTGAACAGGTATTGGGTAGTGAACCAATGTCCCGATGCCGCTGACCTGGCATGCTTCGCGAACACGGTCACGCTGTGAATGCCGTACAACGTACAAACAATATGCGTGCCTGTGGTCAGGACGTTCGATTGGAAGCGTCACGCCGCCGAGGGCCACATTGTACGCAGCCGCCAAGCGACGGCGCCCTGCGAGTTCGACATCGAGATATTGTAATTTGATTCGCAAGATGGCGGCCTGGATTTCATCAAGACGGCTATTGATACCCCGCTCGTCGAAGTGATCGCGGTCGACTTGTCCGTAGGTCCGCAACCGTTTGATCTTGTTCGCGATCGACGCATCGTTGGTCACGACCGCCCCCGCATCTCCACAGGCGCCCAGATTCTTCGTAGGATAAAAACTCAAGGCCGCCGCATTCCCCCAGGTGCCCAATGGACGTCCATGACAGGTTGCGCCAAGTGCTTGTGCACAGTCTTCGATGACCGCCAGACCGTGACGTTGGGCAATGTCCATGATGGCCGGCATGTCGGCCGGATGACCATAAAGATGCACCGGAACGATCGCTTCGGTGCGCGGCGTAATGGCGTCTTCTAAAGCAGCCGGATCGAGCGTGTAAGTTTCGCGATCGATGTCGACCAACACGACCCGGCAGCCGGCTCGTTCGATCGCGGTAATCGTCGGCACCGCAGTGTGCGAGACGGTAATCACCTCGGCACCTGGTCGAACTCCCACGGCCCGCAGCGCAAGCTCGATGGCGTCGGTACCATTGGCCACCCCGATGGCGTGTTCGGAGTCCACGTATTCGGCCAATTCGCACTCCAACGCTTCGACTTCTGGCCCAAGTACATACCACCCGCTGGCCAACACGCGCGCGACGGCGTCGCCCAGTGGCCCGGCCAGTTCGTTATGCAACGGCTTTAGATCGAAAAAAGGGATCATGCGCACTCTTTGAAACACTGCCAATGGCGACCAACCGCCTGTCACCACATCCGCCACGACCTGCATTCCGCAGGCATTCTGGGAGCACCGCCGAAACCCTCATTATAGACGGTCCGACGTGCGGACCGAGCGCCTGTGAGGAGCCGCAAGCGATGTGGCCGGCACGATTGGTCGGTGCCCCCGTTATAACCCGACCTCCCCGCAGCCGCTGGCGGCTCACCGGCGGGGGGAATCACGATCGTCCGGCCTGCTGCACGATGCCCTTGTCGTTGGCCCGCTAATTTGACCCCTTCATCATCGAAGCAACCTATATTTGCGCAACCGAAACGGGTGTTTGTAGTGTGTCGACCGCGGCCCAGCCGGCAAACAGGAGTAACCTCGCCATGTCAAAGCGTGTGCTTATTTGTGACGATTCTCTTTTGATGCGCCGCATGGTGGCCCAAGCGCTCGAAGGGACGGGCTGGGAATGTATCGGCGAGGCGGAAAATGGGCAAGAAGCCATCGAGCAATTCGAGAAACTTCGGCCCGACGCCGTGACCATGGATATGGTGATGCCCGAGGCTGACGGAATCCACGGGCTCGAAGGGATCATGAAGCTCGACCCAGAGGCCCAGGTCGTGGTCATCAGCGCCGTCAATCAAACATCGCTGATTTCCGAAGCTATTCGCAAAGGTGCTCGCGACTTTATCGCCAAACCGTTCATGCCCGAGCAGGTGCAGCAAACCTTGGATAGCTGCGTGGCCTCGATAGCAACCAAGTAGATCGCCTTCGGCGTTTTACTTCACGAACCCAGGCGGTCGAGAAGATTATCGACCCCTTGTCTGATTCCGTCGACGGCGGCGCCTTTGAGGATGTCTTGTCGATCGGCCTTGATGAGGGCATCGACCAGCGGGCGATGCTCATTCCAGTCGTCTACGCCAAACGACCGAATATCGACATAGGTGTCGGTGAGCGTGGAATCTACTTTGGGAACGAATTGCAGTCCTTCAGCGGTTTGAACGACGTGGTACTGCAACGCCCCGGCGACCGATGCCCCACCGATCACGATTCCCAACAGCAAGTACTTGATACGTTTCATCCTTGAACGTTCCTTCTGGTAGATAAATAGTCGGGGTCGAGCGATTCTAGGACGGTAAATGCCCCGCTGACAACGGAGAATTTACCGAGAGCACCCCAATAGCGGCAACCCGAGTCGCGGACCCACTGCAAAATGCGGTCCCCAGGGCAAGAATCGAGCGAGCCAGGGTGCCACTTCCATCGCTTCAGCCTTCTCTGCGTTCTCTGCCGAAGCGGGAATTCCAGAAGAAGACTGCCCCCTCCGCAGAGGGTGAATCTTGCCTAAACCCGACTGAGTTCGTAGGAAATGGACTGTCGCCAAGGGAATTGTTCCGCGACAATCTTCCTGGAACTAAAGAGCACGCGTTATATCCACGCTCTGACCACGCCCTGTTTCTTGTTGCGGCCGCGTAACGTAGACGCGGCCCTTTTCGCATACCAGGGTGGATGAACGTTGAAATGAGCATGGTAGAAAAACAACCCACGGACTTGCCCAACGACGCCCTCACGACGCCGGCTTTCGAGCCGACCGACGGAATCGGCTCGTCTAGTTTCATGGGCCTGCTTGGCACGCAGTTTCTCGGCGCGTTCAACGACAACATGTACCGCTGGCTCATCATTTGGGTCGCCCAAGATCTCGTTGCCTCGCAACAGCACGACATGATCCGCTCCGTGGGGGCAGCCGCGTTGATGCTGCCATTCTTGCTTCTCGCGGCCCCGGCAGGGTTTCTCGCCGACCGCTTCAGCAAGCGGAGTGTGATGATTAGTGTCAAGTTCGCCGAGATGACCATCATGGCCTTGGGTGCCTTGGCGATTGCCGTGGGTAACATTCCCTTCATGCTCGTGGTGATGGTCTTCATGGGCGCACAGAGCGCCCTGTTTGGGCCGTCGAAATACGGCAGCATTCCCGAGCTTGTGCGTGGCGATCAAATTGCCAAAGCCAATGGACTCATCGGCCTGACAACGGTCATCGCCATTGTCGGCGGCACGATCAGCGCCAGTTTTCTGTACGAGTGGACACGACCGGCTGAAGGAGGAAGCATTTGGATCGCGGCGATTGCCCTGGTTGGCATTTCGCTGCTGGGCCTATTCACCAGCTTGCTCATCCGCCGAGTACCCGCCGCCAATCCTAAACGCACGATGCCGTGGAACGTGCCGCGGCACACGTTTCGCGACTTGAAACTCCTCTTCAGTACAAAAGCCCTCTTGGGTGCGGCCCTGGGGCTGTCGTTCTTCTGGGCCATGGCGGCACTTTCGCAAATCACGATCGACAATTTTGGACAGAACGTCCTGAGTCTCACCGAGGCGCAGACCCTACACAAGCAGCACATCGTCAGCATGCTCTTGGCTTCGATGGCCGCGGGCGTTGGCGTGGGTAGCCTGTTCGCGGGACTCCTTTCGGGCAAGCGGATCGAACTCGGAATGGTGCCCTATGGCGCGATCGGCATCGCCGTATGTATGGTGCTATTGGGCACCGTAAGCCTGACACCACTGACGGCAGGGCTCGTCCTGTTCGGGCTTGGAATCAGCGCCGGCCTGTTCGACATCCCGCTGGAAGCCTATCTCCAACAAAACGCGCCGCCGCATGCTCGAGGCTCAGTGATGGCCGCTTATAACTTCGTCACGTTCGCCTCGATGCTGCTGGTGTCGGGGGTGGTCTATCCGGTTTTGGGATCGGGCGTCGCGATGGGCAGTCTTGGGCAACTCGGCGTGGGGCTGGATGCCGCACAAATCTTCCTGGCAACCGGGATCGTGACCCTGGCAGTTGTCGTTGTCACTCTCTTCGTGATTCCGGCTGCAACGTTTGAGTTCACTTTGCGGGTGCTCTGCAAGATTTTCTATCGCGTCCGCATCGAAGGGATTGATAACATCCCCAAGCGGGGCGGCGCGCTGATCGTCTCGAATCATGTTTCGTGGGCCGACGCGGTGTTGTTGTACCTCAACTCTCCGCGGCCAATTCGCATGATTGGATACGGTCCGTATGTCGAAAAAGGTTTCATGGCCTGGCTTGCCCGCCGATTTGCGGTGATCCCGATTAACCCCGGCGCGGGGCGGCGATCCATTGTCCAGTCGATTGAAACCGCCCGAGAGGCCGTTCGCCAGGGCGATGTGGTGTGCATCTTTCCCGAGGGAGCCCTCACGCGAAGTGGCCAGATGCTGGAGTTTAAGCCTGGTGCGTCATCGATCGTTCGGGGGACCGAAGCCCCGATCATTCCAATTTACCTGCAAGGAATGTGGGGCAGCATCTTCAGCTACGCGGGTGGTCGCTTTTTTTGGAAGGTTCCGAGTAGAATTCCCTATCGGCTTACAATTCGGGTCGGGGAACCCATGTACAAGTCTTGCTCAATCGAAGAGATCGAGCAGGCGGTCAAGAACCTGGAAGCCTTGAACCATGAAGACGAACCTGAAAGACAATCCGAATCTGATGAGCGCGGTGCTCCGCAATTGCCGGACGAGCGGATCGCGAACGAAGTGCACTGATAGCACAGGCAGTTCGTTAACTGGTCCGGAGGTGGTGCTCAAGTCGCTGGTCTTTCGACGGCTGCTCGCTCGCGAAGTGCTCGATCAGGACGAGCAGTACGTAGGATTGTTGCTGCCGCCTTCGGTGGGCAGCGTGCTGGCGAATGTCGCCTTGCCGCTGGATGGGCGGATTGCGGTGAACCTCAATTACACGGTCTCGACAGAGATCATGGACTCGTGCATTCGTCAGTGTGGAATCCGGCACGTGTTGACCAGTCGCAAGGTCACCGCGCGGCTAACGCATCTGAAGATCAACGCCGAAGTGGTGTACCTGGAAGATTTGATCGCGAAGGTGAAGCTGACCGACAAAATCGCCGCGGCATTTCAAACGTACGTCATGCCCTTGGGGATGCTCGAACGGTGGCTGGGCGTCGACAAGATCAAACCAGACGACCTGTTAACCGTGCTGTTCACCTCCGGCTCGACGGGAGAGCCCAAGGGCGTGATGTTGTCGCACCACAACGTCGCGTCAAACCTGCTGGCAATCGACAGCGTGATTCATCTCACCGAGGAAGATGTCGCGATCGGAGCGCTACCGTTCTTTCATTCCTACGGATACACCGCCACGTTGTGGACCGTGCTGGCACTCAATCCATCGGCCATCTATCACTTCAATCCACTGGAAGCCAAGGTCATCGGAGAGCTTTGCCGCAAACACCGCGTTTCCGTGCTCATCACCACGCCTACCTTCCTGCGGGCATATTTGCGGCGTTGCGAAGTGGAAGACTTCAAATATCTCGACGTTATTTTTGCAAGCGCCGAAAAGCTCCCGACTGAGCTATCGGATGCCTTTGAAGAGAAATTTGGCACGCGCCCCTCGGAAGCCTATGGAGCAACTGAAATGTCGCCGTTGATTGCGGTCAACGTGCCTCCAACACGTAGTCCCGCGGGCGGCGGGCTGTATGCCAAGGAAGGCACCGTTGGTCGCCCTATTCCAGGACTGGATGTGAAATCAGTCGACCCCGACACGGGAAAAGACTTAAAGCCGGGCGAACCGGGGATGCTGTTGTTGCGAGGCCCCAACGTGATGATGGGATATATGAACCAGCCGGAGAAAACGGCCGAGGTCATCCGGGATGGCTGGTATGTGACCGGCGATATCGGGTTGGTTGATGAGGACGGGTTCATTCACATCACCGGGCGCATCAACCGCTTTTCTAAGATCGGCGGGGAAATGGTGCCGCACATCAAGATCGAAGACCGGATCAAGCAAATCGTGGATGCCGGAGAAGAAGAGCTCAAGGCGGTCGTCACCGCGGTGCCCGACAAGAAACGGGGGGAACGGATCGTGGTCTTGCATCTGCCGCTAGATAAGGCACCTCAACAGATCTGCAAAGAGTTGGGCGAGACCGATCTGCCTAATCTGTGGATCCCCTCGCCAGACAGCTTCCTCGAAGTGGAAGAAATTCCCGTGCTGGGCACCGGCAAGCTCGATTTGAAAGGGCTTCGCGACCTCGCGTTGGAACACTTCTCTGAAACCGTCGCCGGGTAAACCTCGATCGTCGCAAACCGCCGGGGCTACGGAACAACTCCTGTGGAACTCCACGGGTTCCACAAGCGAGTCATCTCACATCCATTCCAAGTAGCCCCCAAAGGAAACCGGGCGATAGCACTGCTCTCGCTGCCGGTGCAAGAAAGTCTCGACGTAAGCCA
This sequence comes from uncultured Planctomycetaceae bacterium, assembly GCA_964576465.1. Classification (GTDB taxonomy): domain Bacteria; phylum Planctomycetota; class Planctomycetia; order Pirellulales; family JAEUIK01; genus CAZNXE01. The sequence continues at coordinate 5,595 of CAZNXE010000031.1, read as the reverse complement.
ATCATTCACCATCCAACACCAGCGGGTGGCAGCATGGCTCATCGACTCGCCGAAAAAAAAATCTGCCGCATTGAATCGATTTGTCGATAAGAGGAGGGCTTGTCGACGATCTTATCCAGGAAGGGGCTCCTTCGACTTCGCTAGCACGGGAACCGTTCATGACGTTCACATCTTTGTCGATCGAGCCGCTCGAAGGTCGTCGGCTTCTCAGTCTGAGTGTACCGCAATTCAGCAGTCTGCCATCGGCTGCAGCCACGTTATATCTCGACTTCGACGGCAACTCCGAGTCGGTATGGGGTGGCTTTCAAAACGTTGCTACCCCGGCTTACGATCTCGACGGCAATCCCCAGAGCTTCAACTCCAACGAGCTAGCGGCCATCGAAGAGATCTGGGAACGCGTCGCCGAAGACTTCGCGCCGTTCAACCTCAACGTCACCACGGTCGATCCCGGCGGATGGAGCAATCCTAATAGCGACGCGTTGAGGATTGCTATCGGCGGCAGCTCCAGCGACTGGTTCGTGGTGAACGCCAGCGGTGCTTCCTTGCAGAACTCGTTCTCCAACCCGTTGCCCAACGTGGCGTACGTCTTTGAAGACAATCTGTCAAACGGACAGCCATCGATGGTAGCGGATATCGCCTCGCATGAGGCCGGTCACGCCTTCGGTCTGCGGCACAATAGCCTCTACAACTCCAACGGCACGAAGCTGGCTGAGTATGACCCTGGGAATCCACCCGAGTGGGGCCCAATCATGGGCAACTCGTTGTTCTCCGGTCGTTCAACCTGGAACAATGGGTCATCGACCTCCGCGACCACATTCCAGTCCGATATCGATGTGATCGCCTCGAGTTCCAACGGTTTTGGCCTTCGCAACGACGACCACGGCGATTCGATGTCGAGTGCCACGGCGGCGGCTCCAACCGGTTCGCAGTTCACCCGCACCGGCATCATTGGTTCGATTGACGATGCCGACTATTTCTGGTTCGATTCGCCCGCCGGCACGGTCTCGCTAACGCTGGACGTCGCCACGGTCGGCGCAAATCTTGACAGTCGGCTTGAACTGCGCGGGGCCGATGGATCACTCGTGCAGAGTGCGGCACCCTCGAACGACCTGGGCGCCTCACTCTCGGCGAACGTTACGGCAGGACGCTACTACGCAGTCGTGCGAAGTGCGGGCCAGTACGGCGACCTTGGCCAATACACGTTGCAAGGAACCCTTCCTAGCAACACCCCAGCGGTTGCCAGCATCTCGGGGCCGAGTGAGTTGGTGGTCGGCCAAACAGGCACGTTTGTGCTCGAAGTATTGAATTCCACCGGCGGAGCCTCCACGCAGCAGTTCGCGTTCAGGATCGACTTCGACGGCGATGGTCAAATCGATCAGGACGTGCTGGGAACCTCCGGCACGGTCGTTAAATACGTCTATACAGATGTCGCGTCGAATCAAGTTTCCGTTACGGCGATCGCGCTGGACGGATCCTCGAACAGCGTGGCGACGACCACGGTGACCACCGTTCCGTATCAACTCCAAGCCGACAAGGGTGATCCTAGCAAGACCAATCTTGTCGTGGGGCTAACCGAAGGAAATGACGCTGCGATCGCATTTCAATTCGGCAGCTTCTCGGGCGTTGTCATGACCATGCTCGACGGCCAAACGAGCAGCGAATTCGTCTTCTTTGGAAACTCGGCAGTCAATGGCCGCGTAGTCCTCTATGGCTTAGGTGGTGATGACCAACTGTCGGCCGCATTCGGCGTGAACGTCGAATTCCGTGGAGGCGACGGAAACGATATCCTGCTCGGAGATACCGGCAACGATTTGTTGTTTGGAGAAAATGGCGATGACCTGCTCTACGGCGGCGCCGGGAGCGACCTCCTGCAAGGTGGCGCGGGCCGCGACGTGCTGATCGGCGGCACGCAAGTCGACTGGCTCTTCGGAGGTGCTGGCGACGACCTGTTGATCGGCGGCGATCTGCAGTTCAACGATCAGACGGCGGGAATGACTGCCATCTGGAATGAATGGCGCCTCGGCGGCGGTTATCTGACCCGAGCGCTTCACCTCTCCGGCGTGATCGGCGGTGGACTAAACGGCGGCTACATCCTCGAACCCGGTTCCACCATCAACGACGACGCGGCACTCGACGTGGTATTCGGCGACGAAGGAAACGATCTCTTCGCCGACATCGCCACAACCGACTTCGCCCCCGACATCGCCTCAAACGAAATTCAGATCAACAAGCTGTAGTTCAGCCAATCGGTGGGACGGGGACGGGTGGCCCAGCCGCGTAGTCAAGAGTAGGTCAGGCTGTGCCTGACGTGGATTGCTTGATAGTATCCCTCGTCAGGCACAGCCTGACCTACTAAAGCAACTCACACTGTACTCAGCGTGAGGCGGTGACCGACGTGGCTGCGTCTTGGGCACGAACGGTCCGCAATGTGGCTTGCCGGCGGTTGTCGGCTCGTTCGGCTACGCGGGAGGTCATGGAAATGAAGTCTTCTCGCATGCCCTCTGGGACACCGGTCAGCTTGGTTGCCAGCCGCTGCATACCCTGCGGATTCACTTCGGCCGCATCCGAGAGGCTTTGAATGAAGGCCATCGTCTGCGAGAAGTTGTGATCGGCAACAAGGCCAACCAACGGGCTAAACGTTTTGGCCAAAATATCGGCAGTCGAGCCTCGATCGAAACGCACAAAGATGTCGAGCCGTCCGGTGATGTAATAGTGGCCGTCGGTTTCGCGGACATAGCCTGACTTCATCAAAATAACACACTCGCCGCGCACCGGTTTGATGAACATCGGGCCATCGTAGGTACCCTCGCCGTAGACCAGGTAGGTGTCGTGGTTGCGATAAAGAAACTCGACTTTCCCCAGCGTGCCAGCACCGTCTTCGATGTGGTACGACCGCGGGCTCGTGCGTTGCAGCCTAAAGTCTTCCAGCCCTAGCAGTTGCCAGATGCTGACCATGATCTCGGGATTTTCGAGCGTGAACTGATACAGTTCAGGGTCGCAACGAATCACGCGCGTAGGAAGACGCCGATAGAGACTGGCGCTGGAAACAACCGCTTGCACGCGATCCCGCCCGTCGACTGAAAGCTGATCCAGTGGCAAGGCCCCGATCGCATCCTTTCGGGCTCGGCGGCTCGACGTCCCCTTGTTGGAATCGCCGGCTGCCGCACCGTCGACGGAGACCGCCAGCGACCATCCGACGACGACCGCAACCAGTGCGAAGACTTGGATCGAACACGGCCCGCGGAATCGTACACCACGGGCGTTCTCCGTGGCCGCGCATGGCCACGGGTGGCAAAGCTGAAACATACATCCCCCTCCAAATCGGTCCCTGCGGCGTCCCCCGGGGTGTGCGCGCCGCTCGCGCTGCACCACCGCGCCGCATCTCGAAGACCGACCTAAGAAATCATTCGGTCCGTTCCGGTCGTGAGGGTCAGGGAAACTCTGAGGTTTACCGCACACGATCATGCTATCGTCGCCGGCATGACGGCGTTGCTGCCAAGCACAGACTGCCCTTGCCGTCGCGGGGATGCACTCGCAAAATGTGCGATCCTCACCAACATCCAGGGCCTCTCATGCCACCGCGGTCTTCCACACGGACAGTCGTCGAACACCTCCTCCGCCAAACAAGGTGGAAAAGGGTGTTTGTCATTGCCTGCGCCGCTGGGGTGTTGCTGGGCAGCGTGTATGTTGCCACGCGAACGTTTCCGGCATCGTGGCAGCAATCGCTCAACACTTGCGACGTCGCCGAGATTGTTCCGCGTCTGCATCGCTTGATCGACATGCCGCCCGACGGGCTTCGGCGCGTTGCCCAGTCGCTCGGTTCTGCTCGTGAAGAAGTTGCCCACGGAGCCGCCGTGGTGCTCGACGAGCATCTCACGCGATGGGAACAGCTTCCGCCGCACATCGCGCGAAGGAATGTGTCGGTGCTGGCAGCGGAAATGGCTGCCGGCGTTGCACGATACTCCCCCGCAATTCAGAACGAAGCTGCCGAGCTGGCCAAGCGAATCTTGCGGTGGCCAGCAGACCCTCGATCGGCGGACCGGGTGCAATTGGTCGCCTATTGCGATGTTGTTCTGCAAGCCGCTTATCCCGAACCGAAGCCCTCGCGACTGACCTCATACGAATCCGCCGCCAATCGTGATCTCTTGGCAGAGACTCGAAGCGCGTCGAACATGCGAACGCCCGAGGAATACGCTTCGCTTGAGATTCCCGGCGGAGGGCTTCCGATCGACCTGCACACCGCCGAGACAGGAGACGATGCGGCGAATGAAATGCCGGTCGATCGACAGACGACACCGCAGGCGATTGATGCGGGGCTTGGGTCTCGCGATCCGCACGAAGCCGATCCATCGTCACCACGCCTGCTGGACTCGGCAGCCGAACAAGGCCTCCCCCAAGTTGAACCTCAGCCGCACCCAGATCGGCACGACATGGCAAGTTCGCAGCCGAATCGCCCGGGGCGGCTTCCGGTCGATGCTGAGTTGTTGAGGAAACTATGGAACGAACCACAACGTCTCACGAGCTTCGAGCTGATTCGCTTGGCGCAAACCGGAGACGATGCCACGGCTCAGCGTGCTTGGAAGGAAATCCAAACGCGAGATATCCCCCCAAAGTTTCTGGAACTTGGACTACATCTGACCAATCCCGACCCCGTGGTCCGTCGTCGCTGGGCCGAGCGACTTCCCTCACTACCCGGCGTCGATGCGCGTCCGTGGCTGTTGGCACTCAGCGACGATGAAGACGCCCAAGTGCGCATGACCGCGCTGGTGCTGATGGCCACCACCGCCGACCCGGGGCTTCTGCGACGGATCGAACAGCTTGCCCGGGGCGACCGCGAACCGCAGATTCAAGATCAAGCCCGACGCATCCTCGCCGGGCAGCGCGACCAACGCCGGTAGGTTTCAAAGTCAGGGTCATCGCCCATACCCGTTGCGACAGGCGTAGGGTGCCGTCAAGCGGAGCGCGGACGCACCACTTTGTTCTTTTCGTTGAGTCCAGAACATGGTGCGTCCGCGCTCCGCTTGACGGCACCCTACGGCTGCGGCATTGGGCAACGCTTCCATGTCAATGTTGGTCCGATGGTGCCCCTTGAGGCACGATCGTCAGACTCGAGCGTTCTTCTTCGATCGCCTGTTGAGTTGTCGGACTGAGCTGTCCGGGATGAATCACCAGGGTCTTTAGGTTCGGCAGCGTGGCCAACCGTTGCACGCCATCCTCATCGATGCCGGTTCGGGCGATGACAAGTGTCTCCAGCTTCGGCACACTCAGCAGATCGTCGATCGAGTGGTTCGTTACGTTGGTGCCAGCCAGGTTGAGCACACGTAATGACGGATGCTTGGCGAAGGCGCTGACTGCCATATCGTCACTCTTCGTATCCTCCAGCCCAAGCTGTTCCAATGTTCCCGATCCCGCGAGATGAATCGCCCCCACGGAAGTGACCGCGGAGAACGATACGTCCACGCCACGCCAGCTTTTCTCTTCGCACAACTGCATCACACCGAGATCGCTGATCTTGGTCTTTCGCAATGAGATCGAACTGAGTTCCGTGATCGCGGTCCAATATGGTGCGACCAACCGCAGATCGCCATCGGTCAG
>CAZNXE010000030.1:24387-31211 GCA_964576465.1 uncultured Planctomycetaceae bacterium | reverse complement strand
AACGCGGACTTCTCGTTCGATGTCTCGCGGGGAACGGGATTGTTCGGGGCCGCGCGTTGTCGGCACGACGCAGTACGAACAGAATTTGTCGCAGCCGATCATGATTCGCACAAACGCCTGATAGGGCGAGGGCCGCATTTGTGGATCGCGGAGCGGATCATAACTCTCGAAGCTTTGCTCGATTTTCTCTCGTGCTCCGGAAGATCGACTCAGACTGACTTCGATCTTGCGACCCTCGCCGGCGGCAATCTCGTTCAAGAGACGCGGAATCTGGTGCAATTGACCGGGACCTACGACCAAATCAACCTGCGGCGCGCGCTCGATGATGAGCTTCTGATCTTTCTGCGCCATGCAGCCCAGCACACCGATAATCGCTTCAGGATGCTGGCGTTTAAGATCCTTGACACGCCCCAGCGCGCTGTAGATTTTGTCCTCGGCGTGTTGGCGGACGCTGCACGTGTTGTACAGAATGGTGTCGGCTTCCTGCGGTGAGTCGACCAAGACATAACCTTCATGGCGCAAGCTTGCCACGACCAGCTCGCTGTCGAGCATGTTCATCTGGCAACCGACGGTTTCGATATACAGGCGTTTGGTCATCGTGCTACGTGTGAGGGTCGACCTTGCGAAGAGATTGCTTCGGTCCTACTTCGTTAGTTTCTAGCAGCATTCGGTTCGCTGCCCGCGTCTTCCCGTGACTTGGCTTGTTGCTTCGCTAGACGCTGCTCGTTCTCGATCTGCATGCTCAATTCGGCGACCAACTGGGCCCGCCGCCGCAGCATCAGCCGCACCAACGCGGTGACGGCGACAAAGCTGCCAATGCCCAGCAAGACCCAGTCCCCAGCATCCATGCCACGCTCCTACAGCGATTCGCTTTTGAAGGCTTCCATGGTCAAACAACGCACCATCCTATCATAGAGCAGTCCCGGTCGCGGCGCGGAGGGGGGTGATCGCCCGGGTGGTCGGCTTCTGTCGAGCCTGGGCCAAGCTGTGTGCGGCAGTGTTGCAGGAGCTGACGCGCGAGATTGCCGGTGAATTGGCAGCAGGGGCCGAAGAAAGCTGGCTCTGGAAAGGCAAACACGTCAGGCCGATCGATGGCTTCAGCTGGCCTGCTCCCCAAAATCTGATCCATGTGTTATGAGAGTCTCAACCGCCCTTTTGGGCAAGGAGATTCTCGTTGGCGACCGGATGCGTGAGGGACGTCGCGATCGGTCTCTACGCCGGCAGGGAAACAGGCGAGCCGGCGCTATTGCGTTTGATGCTTCCCAAGCTCAGGGCGGGCGATGTGGCGGTGATGGACCGCTTAGGCGTGCGGCAATTAAGAACGTACCAATCGCAACCCGACGCGTAAGCGAGGGACCGCAGCGTATTGCCGGTTGGTCCCTCGCTCACGCGTCGGGTTGGGATATTCTCATTCGCCGCAGGCCTTAATAGACGAGCAGAAATTTCTTTACCATAAGCAAGTGGGACTCCGTCTCGTGTGCTCCGTGGATTAGAGACCGGACGGAGTCCCATGTTCCGATAGGTTTCTATCGGTCGCTCGCCTTCGCAAGAGGCGATTACCAATTTGTTCCCACTGAGGCAGAGACACCCAAAAAGCCCATGTCGGCGTCTCGCGGGTCGTTGCCATGGCCGTCACTATCTTCGCCGTTCTGGGAAGCCCCCGAGCCGCCGCTGGGCCAGTATTGGGCTTCCATGCCCAAGCGGCCGAACAACAGCATGCCGTTGCTGAGGGGACGCTCATACTGCACGCCCAATTGCAATTCGCCTATGAATAACAAATCGAGGTCTTTGGAATCGGACACAAAGTCCCGGACAGTGGCAGCGGGGGTTTGCGGATCGATCCTGGCTTGCGGCAAGCTAGAATTACCAAACACGAGTGAGCTGCGTACGATGCCAAACAGCGACCAAGCCGGCAGGCCCAAACGTCGAACGCCCCCCAGGGCGACCGTTGGGCCAACTCCCTCGAAGGTATGGGTCGAAGTGACAATGTCATCGATTATGCCCGTGTCGTTGTCTATAAAGTCGGCCCGATAGCCCTGGTCCATGCGCAGGTAGCGCAGGCCACCGCTGATGGTTCGTTGCCCATTTGAAAGTCCGCGGCGTACCATCACTTCCAGGTCCACCACGTCGAGATTGAGCGCGTGCGTGGCTCGGACGAACTCGTTGTTTCCCGTGCTGACTTCGATGTCGGGGTCGTCATGCAGGCCTACTTCGATACGTCCATCCGCAGGAAACGGGTCGGCGGCTTGCATACTGCTATTGGTGTCGAAATTCCAGTAGCGGGCGCGCCAGCCGAGGCCGCTGCCCGGGATGATATAGCCGAATTCGATTCTGGAGGAGTATTCAAAGTTCGAGTCGAACTCGACCGACGGTTCGTCCTCGCCAATAGTGGGAAGCGAATCGAATACCTCGTACGCCGTGTTGTTGCTAAAGAACGGCGTGACCCAGACGGCCTCGTACATGAAGAAGACGCCACCACGGGTTTTGGGAGGAGGGTTAACGTAGCAGCGTCGGTCCGACTTGCACCCGGCGCTGGCTTGCGAGACATTTTGGTATTGCGACGTTTCCACAGCCTCGATCCGAGAAACCAGATCTTCGTAAGAGATCGGTTGTACTCCCTGGGCATGAAGCTGGCTCGAAGAGCCCAGGGCCATGAGTAGCCCAAGTAGTGTTAGCGTTACCGGTTGGCGCATTGTGATCCCTCGTCGGATACTTCGCGATGGTTTATTTTTTGGCATGTACGGAACTTGCCAAGCAGTTGCTTGTATCGGAATGTACCGGTCGCACTCTTAGACATGCATGCGTCGGCTGGTAGAAGTTCCGTAACCGTAAAAGTTTGACCAAGACTTGGCCCATGATAGCGGTGGCAGCGTTCGACGGAATCGCGAGTGGTGTCCCACGACTATCGCCATCTTCGCTTGCCCGCCCCCGCAGCATCGGGAAGGATCCAGGAGTTGTGCGCCCAGCGGTTGTATTTCACGCTGGCTAGGTCGGTTTGGGGATCCACAAGAGGCCTCGGGCTGTGATAATTGAGCATCACGCTGCCCAAGGCAAAGACTTGCGGTCTGCAGCCGGTCTCGTCTTCCCAGGTGCTAGCAATGTGACTCGCGTATTGGCGAATCATGTCTGGTCGAACGCTGAACCGTTCGATTTGGATGCGATTGAGTTCATGGAAATAGTTCCACACGATTTTGAGGTCTTTGTTCTCGAACATAACAAATGCCCGTGGCAGTTGCCGCCAATCGCCGGGGCGCAAGCGTGACAGATCGACCCATACGAGATAAGGTTTGTCGTCTCCTGGCCGCCGCAAGACCATGTCGTGTTGCTCTGCCGAGGCTTGGCGATCTTCAACGACCAGAAAGCGATGTTTCGGAAGCGCGGCGCCCTGCAACGCAAAGGGATGTATCCGCCGTAGGATGGGCATCGCCACATCCGCAAACTGCGAGTTGGCCACCAAGCTCAGGTGATCAACGATATCAACCCAGCGTTTCTCGCGCTGCGGCTCGGTACCGTCGTTGCCGCGACTGGCCAAATCGATGGCGGTCGCGACATGGTCTAGGCAAGATCGGTGCGCGATCGTGTCTGCCGGTAAGGCTTGCAACCGCGATTGCAGCTCGCTCAACGCATGGTCCACGGAGGTCGTTTCGTGGACTTCGACCTCGCGGCCAATCTGTGTGCGCCACATGGCAGCCAGTTCGGCCTGCTTCTCTTTCAGGGCTTCGTCGCTTGTGTCATAGGGCGTAAACAGAATCCGCTGGCCCAGGCACGGCTCGTGCGTCATATTCAAGCCGAAGTGGTTGTCCCAGCGGAACTGCCCGGACTCGATGGGCACGTAGATGGCATGCTTGTCCGGCCAGCGATCCCAGGCAAATCGCGTGCGGCCGTTCGAGCCGACTTCCTGCAGGTGGGAATCGTGCAATTGGTACATCAGATAACCGGCCGCTTTGGCGCGCAATTTCATACGCCAGGCGAACCGCTGGCCTTCTTCGGTCCAATTGGCATCGCCCGTGATGGCGAAGTGCCGTAACGGCACAAGCACCTGTATCGCCAGCCAAATCAGCATGAATGCCACAATAGGCCGGCCCAACGACCGAGCCACAACCGTGCCGGCTTCGCGCGATTCGGCCGCACGCCAGCCCAATGCCGCGCCGAGCGGCGGCAGCGCGAGCCCTCCGCCGACGAACCAGCCCCATTCCGGTCGTGTCAGGCGCGGGCGCTTGAGCCATCGCGCGAATCGCAAGGGCCAGTCTGGACTAAAAAAGATCAGTGACGTTGCGAACGCCATCACTGGAAACACGCCGATATCAAACAGAAAATGGTTGATGCCATGAAAGCTAGCCAGCAGCAATATGGCAAGCCATCGCGTGCGCGGAATGATCAGCAGAAAGCCAATCGACAGATCGAACAGCAGTCCAGTCCATGCCATAAACAGGCACACGTGCCGCACGGTGACCAGATCAGGAAGGCCCCAGTCGGCAAAAAACCCGTGGAGATTGCCAGCCGGCACCGTGAGAAGTATGCCCTCGATCCAATCGCTATTGATTTTGGCCACACCCGCGTAGAAGTACACAATGAAGAGTTGCGCCCGCAGCATGAATATCGGCCAGAACGGAATCTGCACCGCCGTGTCCGGGGCCTTGATATCCGTCGTGGCACGCGCCGCGCGTCGACGTCGCAGCCAGGCATCGACCGAAAACCGCGTTTGCGCTGGCATCCAGATGAGCAAAAACGCAATCAGGCACATCAAATAATAGTGATTGTTGTACTTGGCTTGTTCCCATAAGAAGGTGTAGCTGAATGAAAGGAACAACGTCACGGCGGCGGTCCGATAACAAAATCCCAGCGCCAAGCACAACCCTGCCAAACCCACAAGCAAAAAGTGTGCGGTGAGCCATGGTTCTGGCCATGGTTGCAGCCACCCGAAGCCTGGATACGAAAAATTCCACGGAGTCGTCACGTAGAGATACTCCGCCATGCTGGTTCCCATCTGCGGCCAGAGGTATCTGGCAGCATGCCAACAGAGGACCAGACCGAACGCGATCCGAAACGCAGCTAGCGAGGCCCCGTCGACTGGCGCTGCCAACCGGGCCAGCGCGCGGCGTGCAAAAGATGTACGAATGGGCTCGATGGAAGGTGTTTTTTTCATGGCAGTCGTCCAGACAGGAACCGCCGAGTGCTCTGTCAGCCGTGAATTGATGAATTGCATGTCACCGGCAGCTTGCTGGGTACGCCGGAAACTTTGCTGTAGAGGCGTCTAGGTCGCATCCTTCAAATCAAAGCTGACAAAGCACTAGGCTCACGGCTTGAGTAGTTGGTCGTCGAGCAGTGCAGCGCAACAGCGCGGTGGCTTGTAGCAAAGAAAGCATCCAGGCGTCAACGGAATCTAACCTCAAGCCGGGGCGGCGGGGCCGTTCACTTATTCACTCTGGGCAAGAAGCTAGCAACACGAGCCCGACGCATATGCGAGGGACTGTCCGGGGTTTTTCTTGCTTGCGCGTTGGGCTCGTGAGTTCACGATGCTTCGCACCCGTGAAAAAGTGAATGGCCTGGAGGGGTCGCGAGTTTGTTGAATCGCCGTGTAGTCTTTTCGGCGATACACTTCATCGCTTCCCCATCTTCAGCCAAGCCGATTGCCGGGCTGCATGTGGTAGCCTCGCAAGAATTCCTCGGCGTTGAGCATCCGCTTGCCGGCTGGCTGCAAGCTGTGGACAATCAATTCCCCGCCGCCGGTGGCAATCACCAACTCCGGTCCCTCGGCGGCGGCAACCTCGCCGGGAGAATGTTTTGTCGTGGATTCGCGGGGCTCGACTCGGCCCAAGATCAACCGCAGTGGCTGCCCCTGACCGCGTTGCCAAGTGGTGAATGTCCGCGGCCAGGGCTCCATGGCGCGCACCTGATTCTTGATTTGATCGGCCGTGCGGCTCCAGTCGACTTGACCGTCGGACTTCTTTAATCGTGGGGCCCCCGTCACCTCCCCAGCGTTCTGGATTTGCTCTGCGACTTCGCCTTGGGCGAAGGCGTCGACAATTTCACAGACCAGCGGCGCGCCGAGTACCGCCAATCGAGATTCGAGTTCGATGGCTGTCTCGTCGGGATCGATCGGCGTGCTCCGCTGCGCGATGGCTGGTCCCGCATCAATGCGGGGTGTCATGTGAATCACCGTAACGCCGGTCTCGACCTCACCGTGATAGACGGCCCAATTGATCGGAGCCGCTCCGCGGTACTTCGGCAACAGTGAGCCGTGCAGGTTGATCCCACCCAGCCAAGCAACGGCCAGTGTCTCGGCCGAGAGAATCTGACCGTAATCGGCAACGACGAACAAATCAGGATCGAATTGGGACAGATACGCGCGTGCTCTGGCAGTGTTAATCTTCTCGGGGTCGTAGATCGGCGTGTTGTGCCGCGCGGCGATCTCGCGCATTTCGTTCGTCGAAGCCGCGTTCTTTTGGCCTCGCGATCGGATGGGTTGCGTGACGAGCGCCTGGACCTCATGCGAGGTGTCGAACAAAGCTGCAAACATCGGAGCCGCGAACGGTCCAGTCCCCATCATCACAAGTCGCATCGCAAGTGTTCTCTTTCAGGTGTTTGGTGCCACAAGGCGATTCGTGCGTGCAAGCTCGCACATTACTGCGATGTCGTTAGCTTTGACGCGTGCTTAAGTCCGCAACCTTTCGAGGTCAGCCAGGCGGTTCGCGATGGCCTCGTCGTCGGCAATTTCACCTAGTTGGCGACGCGACTTAAAGTCCAATTCAAAATCCTCGAGCGGCTCTCTGATATCAGCCGCCGCGGTTTCGCTTAGCCGGTCGATGAACAGCACGCCGTCT
>CAZNXE010000030.1:0-24369 GCA_964576465.1 uncultured Planctomycetaceae bacterium | reverse complement strand
CCTCGTGTTGAAAGGCCCGGGCAAACAACCCGTCTAATTCCAGTGTTAACTCGTTGCCCGAGAGATCGAACGCATTGATCTTCACCTTCTCCGGACGAGTCACATCGGCGAACAATTCGGGGAGACTGAGACAACCTTCCTCGCGCTGTGCCGTTCCATTGCGGTGCGTAATCACGGGGTTGATAAAGACCCGCTCCTCCTCCTTCAACTCTGGGTCCGATTGAAGATTCAAGATGAACAAGCGATACGGCAAGTCGACCTGATTCGCAGCTAGCCCGATTCCTCGGACGGCGTACATCAGCTCGAACATTTCTCCGATCATCTTTCGCAAGTCCGCATCCACCCGTGTGAGGGGTTTTGACACATGGCGCAATGTCGGATGAGGGTAACGGATAATCTCCACGATGCTTCTCCCACACAGTTCTCTGCTTGAGACCGAAGTATACGGGGCGATCGGATGCCGGAAAACCATCGCCGGTTGCCGGCCCCACCGAATCGCAACCACCGCCGTGGAAATTAGTTGCGCTCATCCGCCCGAACCCCCTGGGCTGTCTTGTGTAACGTTGACGCAAGTGGGGAGCAGTCCTAGAATTCGCCGCGAGCCTTTGTTTTCGCTCCACGGGTGACCGTGGATGCCGGGCGAGGAACGCAACTTCTTAATTGCCAGTATCTTGCGTTCAGTATCCTAATAGCCGGAGCAGGTTCCCATGATGGCCGAATCGGCCGATGGCCGTCGGGCGTTGGTGCCCGCTTGGCTTGTGTCCGTCCTACTACATGCCACGCTGTTCGGGGTGCTTGGCGTCACGCTGGAGATGACTCCGCAAGGTTCAGCCGACGAACCGCTGCGCGATGTGGGGATCGTGCTGAAGAAGGTCGAAGATGGCCAGCCACAATACGATGGCCAGGACGATGTGGCCACCCAAGATCAAGGGCAAACCGCCACGGAAACCTTGAACGACGTAATCGCCGACGGGCCCCCGAGCGATCTGACGTCCGCGCTGCCCAGCGAGCAGGACTGGCTGGGGGCCGCACAATCACAATCCGGAGCACTCGATGCCGGAGCGCTCGTTGGCGATGCGAACCTTCAGCGAACGCCTCGCAAGGGCATCACTCGCACCAATGTGTTCGGCGTGTCTGGAGAGGGAACGAAGTTCGTCTATGTCTTCGATCGCTCGGGCAGCATGGAACGTTCGCTGGGCCCAAGTCCGCTGAAGGCCGCCAAGCTCCAACTCTTGGCCAGTCTCGAGAGCTTGAGCGCGACGAACCAGTTTCAGATCATCTTTTACAACCATGAACCGCTCATGTTTGCTCCGCGGGGCAAAGCCACCACGTTGGTGTTTGGCGATGAACGCACGAAGCTGGCAGCCGAGCAATTTCTCAATGGCATTGCCGCCGTGGGGGCGACCACCGGTCGTGAGGCGGCGCTATTGCAGGCCTTGCGACTACTGCCTGATGTCGTGTTTTTTCTGAGCGACATCGACAACCCGCTGCTGCCGAACCAATTGAAGAAGATCCGCCGCCGCAACTCAGGCCGCACATCGATCAACACGATAGAGTTTGACCGAGGACCGCCCAAAGGTGGCGGCAACTTCCTCAAGCAACTCGCCGCCGAAAACGGGGGGCGCTATGTCTACGTTGACATCGGCAAACTGTAAGCCTGGATCGACTCCCTCGCAGCACGGCTGGGCAAGCCAGCAGAGGCACTCGACGATGGCGATCATTCTAACGATCGTGGCTATGATCGCCGGGATAAAGTTCCCCGGAATTCTAATAGCGGAAGACATCGTGATTTTGTCCTCCGGCAAAGATCAGCGTTCGCAAACGCGACTCGTTGGAGAAGTGCTCGACTACAACGGAACGCACTTGATCATCCGCTTGGCGACCGGGGCGGAGCGCGAGTTTCCGACGGATCAAGTGGTCACAATTAAGCCCGATCGGTCTGAAGCGCATCAGGCGGCCGATGCAGCCATGGCCCGGCACGAATACCAGCCGGCGCTGGCCGCTTATCGTCAGGCGCTCGCTCGTGAACCGAGACGATGGATTCGCCTGATGTTGCGTGCCAAAATGGTGAGGTGCTATCGCAACTTGGGCCAAGCCAAACTGGCGGGAGATACGTTTCTTCTGTTGGTGCGAGACGACGCCGAGACGCCCTACTTCGACAGCATTCCGCTGGCATGGATTCCTGGAGAGCCGGCACCAGGGCTTGCCCAACAAGCACGATCCTGGTTGCGAGACGATCACGTGCCGGCGGCGGTGTTGCTGGGTGCAAGTCACCTGCTGAGCACCAACGAGCGGCCCTCCGCCCTAGGACGCCTCAAGCGACTGGAATTGCACGACGATCCGCGAATCGCCATGCTGGCCCAAGCGCAAAGCTGGCGGGCCGAAGTTGCAACGGCCAGCGAAGACGACCTACAACGATGGCAGCAAGTTATCGAGTCGGCCCCGGAGCCGTTGCGTAGTGGGCCCTATTTCGTTCTTGGTCAGGCATATTCCCAGCAGCAAGAACCGACCCGCGCGGCGTTGGCCCTGTTGCGAGTACCCATCAACCATCCTGGCGACCGAGGGTTAGCCGCTCGCTGTTTGCTGCAAGCGGCCGAAGCGCTGCAACGCACCGGACAGGCTCAAGAGGCTATCGAACTGTATCGTGAGTTGACGGAAGATTATGCCGATTGGGCAGTGGCCGCCGTTGGCGCTCGACGACTGAAAGCTTTGCAAAACGACGACTAACATCGATCGACCACCGCAGGAAAAAGGAAGCAGCACGTGACCCAACCGAACCCATCGCATGGCCGATTCGGTGGATTCTTCACCACCGCGAGGTTCGTGGCATTGATCATCGCCAACGCAATCATCCCGCACGCGGTCTACGCACAGGCAGACCTCGCGCCCGTTGCGCCCACTGTGGAACTTCAGCCGAGCGATTCTCCGCCGGAGTCGTTCTTCGAGATTCTCAATGCCGGCGGCGTGGTGGGTTACTTGCTCATCGCGTTGTCGTTGGTCGCGGCGGCGCGCATGGTCGAACACATCATCACGATTCGTGAAGCGGTGCTGGTACCCCGTGCGCTGGCGTTGAGCGTTCGCAAGCTTCTTGAACAGAACCAGATTGCCAAAGCCGAACAGTTGTGCAAGTTGCAATCAAGCATGCTGGCCTTCGTGCTTCGCGCTGGGTTGCGTGAGGCAAACGGAGGTTGGAGCGAGATCGAAAAGGCTGCCGAAGACGCGCTGGCCGAACAGTCGGCCCGGCTGTATCGAAAAATCGAGTGGCTCTCGGTCATCGGCAACATTGCACCCATGCTGGGGCTGCTGGGCACGGTGATCGGCATGGTGTTGGCCTTTCGCGAAGTGGCCTTCACCCAGGGCGCGGCCCGCGCGGCCGATCTTGCCGAAGGAATCTACTTGGCACTGGTCACCACGGTGCAAGGGCTGATCGTCGCCATCCCGTCGCTGGGCGCGTTTGCCGTGTTCCGCAACCGCGTCGACTCTCTGGTGGCCGAAACTGCCTCGGCAACACAACACGCACTGGCACCCATCAAACATCGCGGCGATGCACGTTTCGTTGAGCCGCCGCCGACAACCGCCAGCGAGGGAGTTCGCTGATGCGTGTTCCCAAACAAGCCCGCGGCACCGGGTTGGACATCAACATGACTCCGCTGGTGGATATCGTGTTTTTGCTGATTGTGTTCTTCGTCGTGTCGAGCCACTTGGCCAAACAGGAAATTCAGCTTCAGCTCGATTTGCCTGGGGCTGCCAGCGGTCGCCGGGAGTCTGCTACGCAAGCCCGAAGATTGATCGTCAATGTTCTGCCGGAGGGACAACTCATGCTCGCCGGTCGTGTTGTCACGGTCGAAGAGTTGGAGAAGATGGTTGCGTTTGAAGGCCGCCGCACGAAAGAACTGCTGGAAGTTCGCATCCGCTCGGATCGCAGTGTGCCCTATGGACAGATCGAGCCGGTACTCCTTGCCTGCGCGCGGGGGGGTGTCTGGAATGTGAGTTTCGCCGTTGTTCAGAGCGACGACGGCGGATAACCGAAGGATCCTATTCATGCGTGTTCCACATTCGCGAGAAACCGACCGACGAATCGACGTGCCGATGACACCGATGATCGACGTCGTCTTCTTGCTGTTGATCTTCTTTCTCTGCACGGCCAGTTTCCAGATCATCGAACAGGTGCTGCCCGCGCCGCTGTCGACCTCTGGTACCGCGGAGGCACCGCAAGAAATCGATCCAGAGCTTGCCGAACTTGAAGAGGTTGTCGTTCGGCTGCAATGGACGGCAGGGCAGCCACTGTGGGTCATCAACCAAAGGGTCCATGAATCGATCGACGACGTTCGGCGAACGCTTGCCGCGCTGGCTGAGTTACAGGCCGACTTGCCCGTGATTCTCGACGTGGCCGATGAAGCACCGCTGGGGGCTGTTGTCGATCTGTATGATATCTGCCGTTTGGTCGGATTCGAGAAGGTACAGTTCGCGGCTTCGATAAAGGTCTAAACCGCGATGCGTTTCGCCGCAACTCTCTTCATGCTCACCCTCTGGTTCGCGCCCTGCGTCGCGCGATCGGCGGATCTTGCGCATTCCGAGGACCAGCGGTTCATCAATGGCTTACGTCAGCGGCATCTCTATCGTTTGGCGCAGACCTATTGTCTTGAACAACTCACTAGAAGCGATCTGAGTGAATCGTGGCGAGCAGAGTTGGTGATTCAGCTTTCGCGTTCTTTTGCCGAACATGCACTGCATACCAAGCCTGACGACCGTGAACCGCTGTGGCAACAAGCCACTGCGATTACCAAACGATTTACGACCGATTATCCGAATTCTCTGTCATGGCCCACGGTGCGAATGCAAACGGCGTTGGTCTTGTTGGCCCACGGCGAATCGCTCCGCCGCCAGATCGAATGGACGGCCAATCCAGCGCAGCGGCCTCAACAGGCACTCGAATACCTTCGAGCAGCCATCCAGACGTTCGATCAACTTGATGGTTTCCTGGCCTCGCAACTTCGCGCTGCAATGCGGCCAGCGACCAAGGCTGGCGAGAGACTCAATGAGAAAGAATTACGCTGGCTGCAAATCCACGCCCGCTTTCATCGCGCTCGAGCTTCGAGAAATAAAGGTGAACTGTATCCGATCGGGAGTCCCGATCGGGTGGCTGCCATGCGCGCGGCGATCAACCTCTTTGACCCACTCGCGAAGTTGGACGACTCACAACCGTTGGCATGGCAGAGTCGTGTGGAGTTGATTGCCTGTTCCCGCTTGATGGGCAACTTCCCTGAAGCCGAACGTCAACTGCAACACTGGAAGAGCAGCACGCCACCCGCGGCCATGCAGACTTCGCTGCAAACGCAGTGGCTGCTACTTGATCTGTCACAAAACCGCGTGCCAGCGGCCCTTGGGCGAATCCAGCAGCACGAGCGCGGCGCGTGGCACCGCGATCCCATGTGGGACGACGCAGTGGTTCAAGTGTTTCTCGCTGCCGCAGCGGCAGCCTCAACCACGGGCGATACGACACAAGCAACGACCTGGCGAAATCGCGCCGCCGGGCGCATTTCGCACATCCAGCGACATGGGTCGTTTTGGAAACGCCGCGCCGAGACCATGCTGGCGCGATCGGTTGCCCACGACATGCATACTCCCAGTGAGTCGCGGACCTTGGCTCGCGCGGCTGCGGGATTCTATCGCAGCGGCGAAATTGACGAGGCCATCAAGGCATACGACCGTGCCCGAGACGCCGCCAGCAAACAGGGCGAACGAGACGCGTTCTTCGATCTCAGCTTTACGGCTGCCGCGATCGAAAACAAACGCAACAACGTTGCCGCGGCGGCAAAGCGATTCCGCGACTTGGCGCTCGCGGTACCGAAACACCCGCGTGCGGCGGAAGCGCACCTGATGGCGGTCTACAATCGCGCGCAGGCCGCACGTCAGCAACAGCCCGTGGTGTTGGACGAGTACCTCGCCTGGCTTGACGAGCACATTCGCATGTGGCCCCGCGCGGCGACCGCCAATCAAGCCCGATGGTGGCAAGGTCAGATGTACAAACAGCAGGGCAAGTGGAACGAGGCGATCGCCGCGCTGCGCGGAATTTCGCCCGATCACCAGCAATTCCTCCCCGCGCTGCACGAGTTGGCGGAATGCTATGACGAGAAGATCGCCGAGATTTCTGCTGAAGGAGAGGATGCCGCGGCGACAGCCCAAGAAGCCACACGGTGGTTTCAGCAGTTGGTCATGGGAACTGACAATCGTTGGCCAGAGCGGTGGAGTCCGACCCAGCTCGAGGCGGCGCTCATCACTTCGCGATTCATGTTGAAGTACGCGGGCGATTATCCCCATGCGGAGGCAATGCTGCGGCAAGCCATGCCACAAGCCGGCAATGCTTTGGAGTCGTGGAACGCTGATGCCCAGGGATTGTTGGCGATGGCGATGATCGGACAGGGACGTTCGGAAGAAGCGATCCCGTTGCTCGAACGATTGACCGGTGTCCCCCCGGCACAGCGGCTCGAATTGTTGCTAGGTCTTGAACAACTCGTCACCGGGAACCCATCGTTGACGGATGCGTTGTCGTCGATACGTCTCGATCTGGCCCAATCGCTGGAGAGCGACCAAACTGCGCTCTCAGCCGCCCAACGTCGCGATTGGCAATTGACTTGGGCCCGAGCGTTATCGACTGCCGGTCAACTTGACGAAGCGGCAAGGCGATACGCGGCACTGGTCGATGCACAAGGCAGCGACGGTACCGCGCGGTACGAGTACGCGCAGCTTCTTGCCAGCCGCAACGACCGCGGTTCGCTCGAACAGTCGCTCACGTTGTGGAGAGACGTACTGCGCCGCGCGGAGCCACAAACCGAGCGCTGGTTCGAGGCCAAATATCAACTGGCCCGAACGCACTTCCAGCTAGGCGATCGAGAACGGGCCGCGAAGATCATTCGTCTCACTCAAGTGCTGCATCCTGAACTGGGAAACCCGAAGCTTAAGGCCCAATTCATCGAACTGCTTGCACGCTGTGAGCAGTCATCTCCGCGGTAACACAAACCTGTTCGCCACCCATCAAGCCGCTACCAAGGTCCGCGAACGTAGTACGCGCCGAACTGGGTCGTATCGCGGGGCCAACGTGGCGTGGTTGCGAACGGCCCACCGGCTCCGTTGTAAAACGGACGCTTGAACTGATGGTAGATCGGTACGACGCGGGTGTTGGTAACGCCCCAGCCATATTCCGTATGGAATTCAGCAGTTGGCGGAACGACCAAGGCAACCGGGGCTCCCCACGATGTGTGTCGATAGCCACCGTGCCATGAGTACCAAGCCGCTCGCTGATCGGCAATTCCACCCATCCATGTCTTTTCCACGGCCGCCGTTTCCTGGCAGGTGGCCGAAGCGATCGCCGCGACCATTGCCGCCAGAATCAAAACGCGTTTGCACATTGTAGGCGCTTCCTTTCTAGCCCTCACTCGCCCGTGACCGGTCGGACGTGATTGGGACGGGTTGTCGAACAAAAGCATGAATGGTGTCTTCGTCAGATCTTGGGAAATGTCCAACTGCTTCGAGAGTCAACGGTCACTCCTCCGCAGCACTGCTGGGCAAGCCAGCAGTGGCACCCGACGGGGCTACTTAGCATGTCAGGGCTACCACCATCGCACGGCGGTCCGGGTGGAGCCTCCCGAGGCGTTGTAGCGATAGTATCGGCGAGCGTGGTGATACATCATCTCGTGCGGCATCAACGGTTGGTAAGTGATATACGTGTGTCCGACCCTTCTTGGCGTGGGCACCGGAGAGAGATACAACTGCGCGGAGGCTCCATCGGAAGCCGGCTGCACATAAAAGTTGTAGAACAAGTCAGGGGGCGCTTGAACATGCGGGGAATAACATTCCGGGCACTGGCGCTGAACGTTTCCCGCCTCGCATCGCATGGCAACCATCGCGAGTGTGATGGCAGACATCGCGGTGAGCCAGGCCATTCGCTGGGATCGATGAGACATGGCATGAATCTCCGTTGAGCTAAGGGTATGGAAAGGGAGGCTGCCGTGGTGGGCGATTTACTCGGCAAATCGTCTCACCGGAGTGGCCCCCTGAGACACAGGGCCAATTCCGGTTTGGCGATTGAAGGAGGTTCTTGCCCGCCGGGGAGGCAAGAAATAGGTGGGCGATTCGATTTCCTGTCCGGCACTCAGGCCGGCGAACCCGGGGAAGATCGATTCGGTTGTGGGGCTGTCTTCGTGTGCTGAATCAGTGGGGAAACGGTCGCCATGACCATCCAAGAACATCGTCGGATCGTGACGGCCCTAGGGGTGAATCTTTGTGTGTCGAATGTCGCAAGAGAGCCTGATTTGCGGACAATTCGGCCATCATGCCTTGGGTTTTGGGCCTACGATCGGTACAATCCTCACAGTCCCACACGGACGGCTGCTGGCACCATTGCACGCGCAGTGCAACGGCACCCACGCAGCGAATCATCAAGGCCCCGAACAGCTCGGGGCTGCCGTCACGGAGGGCGGCTTCCGCCACGGGGCCTCGCCTCGCGGCTGTCCCCCCTCCACCCGCGCCGACCGACTTGGTATTGAGGATCCCGGTATTGGCTACCACAAGCTCGCAACAGAAAAAGAAAAGTAAACCGCCGGCAGAGTCGAAAGCCGCTGCTAGCAACGGCCAAGCTCAGGCGACCAACGGTGAGGCCACGGAGCCGGCTCGATCGAGCAAGAAGCGGCGACGCGCGACCGCCGAGATGATGGCTGCCGGGCAGCGCGATATCTCGGTCAGTGAGTTCTTCGCCAAAAATCGCCACTTGCTGGGATTCGACAGCCCTCGCCGCGCGTTGCTGACAACCATTAAGGAGGCCGTCGACAACGCGCTGGATGCGTGCGAAGAGGCCGGCATCTTGCCCGAGGTGTGGGTCCACATCGAGCAAACCGCGCCGAACCGGTACAAGATCGGCGTGCAAGACAACGGCCCCGGGATCCTCAAGAAACAGATCCCGAACATCTTTGGGAAACTGCTCTACGGCTCAAAATTTCATCGTCTGCGAATGAGTCGTGGCCAACAGGGAATCGGCATCAGCGCCGCCGGCATGTATGGGCTCATCACCACCGGGCACCCGGTGAAGATCATGTCGAAGACCGGCCCAAGGAAAATGGCGCACTACTATGAAATCCAGATCGACACCAAGCTCAACCGGCCAGAGATCGTCAACAACCGGGGCAATGGTGTCGACATCACCTCCGGTGCGGCAGGCGAGAAGGCCATCGCCAAACATGGTATCGAATGGATCGATATCGCGCACGGAACGCGCGTGACGATCGAGCTCGAGGCCAAGCATCAGCGTGGTCGCGGCAGCGTCGACGAGTATCTTGAGCAAACGGCCATCGCGAATCCTCACGTTCGGCTGCATTACCTCGACCCCGACGGCAATCAGCGCGACTTTGATCGCACGAGTGAAGAACTGCCCCCGGAACCAAAGGAAATCAAACCGCACCCTTACGGTGTTGAGTTGGGACGACTAGCCTCGATGATCAAGGAGACCAAGGCCCCAACGATGTCGCAGTTCCTCACCAGTTCGTTCTCGCGGGTCAGCCCGGCGGTTGCGAAACGCATCTGCGCATCGGCAAAGTTGAGCACGCGTGCGACCAAGCGAAAGATGCATCGGCCGGAAATCGAACGTCTGTACGAGGCGATTCAACATACGAAGATCGCCAACCCGTCGACCGATTGCGTGACCCCGATCGGCGAACAGCTCATCTTGCAAGGTCTGCATCAGGTGGTTCCGGCGGAGTTCTACGTCGCGGCAACACGCCCGCCGGCCGTATATCGCGGCAACCCTTTCATCATCGAAGTCGGGCTTGCCTATGGTGGGGCCAGCACGGTGCAGCGAATTTTGCTTGATGATCTCTCGGAAATGCTCAGCGAAAGTGACGCACGAACGCTGAGATTGTTCCTTATCAATACGTTCAACGGGCTGGGAAGCGAAGCGGCCGATCGAATCCTGGGTGCTGCCGATATCGGTGTTCGCATCTCCCCGGGTCGCCTGAATGCCAAGCACATCGCCAAGCTGCACGAAGCGATGCAGAGCGTGAATATCAGCGAGGGGCAATCGATGAACCTCATGCGGTATGCCAACCGCGTGCCGCTTCAATTCCAGCAAAGTGGCTGCGCGATTACGCAGATGGTGATTAACACCAACTGGCGGGGCTATGGCTTGAGCCAATCGCGAGGTTCCTTTCCCTCGGGCCCCGTCACAATTTTGGTTCACATGGCCAGCGTGTGGGTGCCGTTTACCAGTGAGTCGAAGGAGGCAATCGCCTCGTATCCCGAGATTCAGCGCGAACTACGGCTTGGTCTTCAGGCCGTGGGCCGCAAACTAGGCATGTATCTCAAGCGGCGGCAACGTGTACGCCAGCAAGGCGAACGACGCAATATTTTCTTGCGTTATCTGGGCGAAGTCGCCACCGCGGTAAACAAGATCAACAACGCCGATCGGGACGGGCTGTACGAACAGCTTCTCGCGGTCGCCAAACGCAAGACCGCCGAAGCGGACGCCCGTTTCAACGATCGTGGCCAATTCATCGAAGAAGGCGACCCGGATTTTGGTGACAATGTGATTGTCGTCGATGGTTCCGGGGAATTGCCGAACACCAATAGCGAGTGAGCAAGACGGCGGTTCATCGCATCACCTGGAACGAACAACAAGATGGCTAAGAAGACACATCGATCACCCGCCCGCGGCGGAACCAGCACGAGTCGCCCGCAACGAAAGTTGGGGGCCGTCGATGCGAAAACGCTTCGTGATATTACAGGATTGGCCGACACGGTCGTGCAGGCCGCACAACGAAATCGCGATCCGCACGTCGATATTCCCACCCGGTCGTTGTCGAATGTCCGCTTCAACAGGAAGAAGGGGTTCATCGAAATGGGTGCGGCCAAGAACCGCCGCCAATTGTTCAACCTGTCGCAAGCCAAGAGCTACATGCAGACGATTCTAATCGCCAGCGGCTGCAAGCAACTGATCGACGAAGGCAAGACCACCAGTATCCGAGGTATGTATTACCTGTTGAAGCACTCGATCGAAGGCACGAAAGAAGAGACCTTCGACGAACAGTCGGATTGCGATCCCGTGATCGAAGATGTCGAGGTCGCGCTCAACGCGCTCCGCGAGGAGTTGCATGTCTATGCCTCGAACCGCGGAGGAATGGTCGGCCCGCTTACGCTCATCGACAGTGGCGACGAGATAGATTGTGCGCGCATGGGTTCAGGCGGTTACAGCATCCCCTCGATTGTCGAACCCGAGATCATCCAGTTCAAGAAAAACAGCGCCAAGTTTGTCCTGCATGTCGAAAAAGACACCGTTTGGCGACGGTTCAACGAAGATAAATTCTGGAAGAAGTTTAACTGTTTATTAATCCACGGCGGAGGGCAGCCACCACGTGGGGTGCGACGGATGCTGAACCGTTTGCACAACGAACTGAAACTCCCGGTGTATTGCCTGCTGGATAACGACCCTTGGGGATACTACATCTACAGCGTCATCAAGCAAGGCTCCATCAATCTAGCCTTCGAGTCGAAGCGCATGGCCATCCCTAAGGCCAAATATCTCGGACTCCGCTCCATCGACCTCGAGCGGTGCGAGCTCTCGCCGAGCGTTCAAATCAATCTCAGCGATACCGACATCAAACGGGCCAAGCAAATCGCCAACTACCCTTGGTTCAAGGACAAGAAACCTTGGCAAAAAGAAATCGCCCGCATGCTCGACAACGGCTTCAAGCTCGAAGTCGAATCGCTGATTAGCAAGAATATCAGCTACGTGACCGAAGAGTATGTCCCCGAGCGATTGTCGGCCCGCGACTGGTTGGATTGAGTGCCAAGGGGTTGATTCAATGTCGTCGGATCGACAGTCTCTCTCGCAACAAGCACTCAGCCACATCAGCATAGCGGCCCAGAGACACGTATTCTCATCGCTCGTCAACAGCCGGGCTGGCCGGTAGAATTGAGCTAGTGTCACGGCAGTGTAGTGGAGCTTGCAAGGTGGCAGAATCATTCGATCCGTACGTTAAGTGGCTCGCGATTCGAGATCCGCGACGGCCGCCAGACCATTACACCTTGCTGGGGTTGCAAACTCTAGAAGACGACCCCGACGTGATCGCCAATGCGGCTGATCAGCGGATGACCCATATCCGCACCTTCGCCGCTGGTCGGCATTCGGAACAATCGCAACAGATTCTCAATGCGTTGGCCGCCGCCCGGGTTTGTCTGCTGAACGCACGGACCAAACAGCCTTACGACGAGAACTTGAAGACCGCTGTGCAGTCCACGGTCGAGGCGTCGCCACTGCCAATCGCCGAGGCGGTGGAATCTGATCCCCCGATGGCGATTTCGGTCAATCCAGAGCACTCTATTGTGCAGGTTGTCCCGAGCGTGGAGTCGATCAGTTCGTCGTATCGGCAACGCAATCGTCGCTCGACGGGCATGTACATTGCCATCATCGTTGGCATCGCGGCTTCGATCGCGATCGTCGGCATGGTGATGTTCAATGCGCCAGATACCGCCGAAGAGTCGCGGTCTTCCGTCTCCCTCGCACCCAACGATGGTCCGGAAGATTTTTCTGCCGATCCACCACCGAGTGAGCCGCCGTCCCTCAGTCCACCGGAGGACGGTGACGTCGAAATGACGAGCGGGCCCAACCCTGTCGATTCGGCCCCTTCAAGCGAGAAACCGGCGGATCGCGAGGAGACTCCACAGGACATCACGCGCCCCACAGAGAGCGAGCCCGTCGAAACGAAGTCGCCCGATCGCTCTGACCTTGAACCACCGTCGCCGGCAGAAGCAATGCCGGCGGACAACGACGATGGTCCGAAACCTTTGCCGAATGACTCGGCCGAGGAGGAAACGAAAGCCCCTGATTCCTCTCCGGCAGAGCCATTGGAACCCGAACCTTTTCCGGTGCCCGACCGCGACGCGCGTCGCACGGCTGAGAAGGTGGTCGACAAACTACTTGGTGGCGATGTCAGCCGTGCGACGTCGCCCAATGCGAAACGCGACTTGGCGCGAGTAACCTTGCGCCGGGCACGAGACCACGCCGATGCGTCCGTTCAGTTCATGCTGTACGAATTGGCACTACGTTTGGCCATCGAGTCGACCAATGCCGAGGTTGCCCTCACCGTCGCCCGAGAGCAAGCAGAACACTTCGCCATCGATCGGCTCGAAGCGGAGCTTGACACGATCGACCAACTGATGGGCCCGGCGAAACGTCCGGAGCAGATTTATCCGCTGATTCATGCGGTGTTACAAACACTGGACGGTGCGATTGCTGACGAGCGATTCCCGGAGGCGAAGCAAGCATTGCGGAAGGCTACGACGCTGGCCAAACGCTCGAGAGACCCCGTCATTTCCGCCGACTTGAAGACCACTGCCCGCGATTTGCGAGTGATGACAAGTAAACATGACCGGCTTCAGTCCGTGCGCGACACCTTGCAAGCTGATCCGAGCGACGCGCAGGCCAACTTCACGATCGGACAGTTCAAGGCAACCGTAACCGGGAACTGGGAGGCGGCCATCCCATTGCTTTCGCGCGGCCCCGACTCTGACTGGAAATTGGCCGCCAAGTTGGAACAAGACAATCCACGGGATCCCCAAACGCAGGTGCAACTTGGAGACACCTGGTGGGCTGTTGCCGAAGAGACCGGCGGATCGAGTGCCACACCTGTGCGTGAGCGTGCGGCCTATTGGTACAACCAAGCCTTGCCGGAGATTGCTGACGAAGAGGCAACTCGCTTGCGGGGGCGGATCGCCGAGTTGTTTGGCAACGCCACAATCTGGCGGACCGCGCCGGACAACCCGGTGGTGCTTGGTCATGCGGAGGCGAATCTGTTGCCACGCTGCACAATTGAGCTGTGGTTTATGACGAAGTCATTTACGGGAACGCTAATCCTCAAACGCCGACAACGTGAAGAGAGTACTTTGGCAATCATCTTCGGCCGCGGCGCGATCTCCGCCTGGGCGGTTGGTCCGGGGATCGATGCGCCGCTCATCCCTCAACCCCGCGGAGTTAGCGACGGACGCTGGCACCATGTGGCGCTGGTTCGGGAAGGATCGACCATGTGGTTGTATTTCGACGGCCAAGAGGTTGACTCAAGAGACGGCGTGCCCGTGCTCTCTTCCGCATCGCCTTGGAGCTTGGGATTCAACCCTACTTACTCACCCCATCGCACCGTGATCGATGCGGAATACTGCCGGATTCGATATTCCGGTGTCGTTCGTTATCGCTATCCCTTTAAGCCACGCACGGACTATGGGCGTGATAAGTTCACCGTCTTCTTGGAGTAAGCTTCTCCGGCTTTTCGTGCCCGCGCTAGAACATCTCTGGCCACATCGATAAAATACGTTTTGGGTCTGCATGACTCGCACGAAGCATGTTTCGAGATACCATTAGGGACACATTCGAGGGAGGCGCGTTGTGCCAAGACATATCCACCAACCCACGCGCATCACGGCGGCTGGGAACAAACCGAAGTCAATCGAGGAATATGTCGGTCTGGTCAATTCGGGTACGCCTGAGATGAGCATTGCCTACATGCGTAGCCCTTCAGGTTGGGTCGAACCGGGACAAAAGCCGGAATTCGACGAATACACCATCGTCCTCAAGGGCCTGCTGCGAGTGAAGTACCACGGCGGCGAGTTTGATGTAAACGCTGGCGAAGCGGTGATCGTTCACGCTGGCGACTGGGTACAGTACAGCACCCCCACCGCCGACGGCGCCGAATACTTCGCGGTTTGCAGTCCCGCCTTCGACCCCGAAACAGTCCACCGCGATCCGGAGTAGTGACTCACCAAGTCGAGCGGCAGGTAGAAACCTACCGTGGCATGGGACCCCGTCCCGTGTACTGCGTGGATTCTACACGGGACGAGGTCCCATGCTACGGTAAAATCACTTCTGCCGATCGTCTCAGTCGATGTCCGGCGCGAGCACCAGTTTGCCGGAAATGGTGCCTTTGCCGCCAAGGGTGGCTTCTTCTTGTAGCCGATGGGCGGTGGCGGTTTCCGAAAGGGGCATCAGTCGATCGATTCGTGGTCGCAGCGCTCCGGACGCCAACCAGCGATTGATGTCCTTGGCGGCCATCTGTTGTTCCGCCGGGGTCGCGTTGAACATCGCGAAGCCATGCAGCGAACAGCCTTTCACATAGAATGGACCAACCGGAAACGATGGTCGGGCATCGCGACCGGCCATCACCACCATTCGTCCGCGTGGCGCGAGCAGTCCCACGGTGCGTTCGAAGTTGGGTTCTCGAAGCGTCTCCCACCAGACGTTGACCCCTTCGGGTGCTGCCCTTTGGATCGCCGCGTCGAGATCGCCGTCGTGGTAATTGATGGCAACATCGGCCCCCATTTCTCGACAGGCCTCCAGGTTTTCGTCATTTCCCGCAGTTGTAATAACCCTCGCGCCGAGTGCTTTGGCCATTTGAACCACGGTCGACCCAACGCCCCCGGCTCCGCCGTTCACAAAGAGCGTTTCCCCGGCGGTCAGTTTCGTATCGCGCACGAGGCCCAGCCAAGCGGTGATGCCAACCAGCGCGATCGCCGCCGCTTGGGCGTCGCCCACCCCGTCGGGGATCGGATAGAGCCACCGATCATCGACTGCGGCATATTCACAGAATGTCCCTTGCCGACCGAGGAGCCCTTGATTGCTTCCCCACACGCGTTGCCCTGGTCGCAGGTTTTTGACCTCCGATCCAACCGCTTCGATAGTTCCCGCAACATCGCAGCCCACGACAAAGGGCAGCGGCAATTCCATGGCCACCACACCGCCGCGAACGTACGTGTCGATCGGATTCACGGCCACGGCCGCCACCTTGAGCAACACCTCGTTGGCCGCCGCTTCAGGTCGGGGAAGATCGCCGTATTGAATCACTTCGGGCGGACCCGTCTCGTTGATAAACGCGGCTTTCATCAGGCACTCGTTCGATGAAGGGGGTTGTGTACACTACCTCGGACACGGCAAGCGTTCGCATTATCGAGTCTTGAATCGTTCAAGGCAACGCGCGCGCTGCGTCGTGCTGACATCCTTCTACACCACCGAAGCATCGATAGGCACCCCCCTAGCTGCTTGCCGATCGCTTACATCGCACCTGGGTATTGCTGCATGCTTCCCGTAATGAACGAGCATTTGTACGACCACCCGAAGTATTACGACCTGGTCTTCGGGTCGGATTGGCGGGCCGAATACGATTTTCTCCGCGCGTGCTTCGAGCGGTACGCCGATCGCGAGGTGCGCCGGGTGTTTGAACCTGCCTGTGGTACGGGGCGTTTGCTGGTGCGGCTTGCGGAGGATGCCTACGACGTTGGCGGGAACGACCTGAACTGCCATGCGGTCGACTATTGCAATGCACGGTTGCAGCGCAAGGGATTTCCGGCCACTGCGGTGGTTGGTGACATGGCGGACTTCAAATTGCATCCAAAGACCGATGCGGCCTTCAACTTCATCAACAGTTTCCGGCATCTCAAAGACGAAGCCGCGGCGGTCGGCCACTTGCGGTGCGTGGCAGCCGCGTTGGCGCGGGGAGGATTGTTCCTGCTGGGGCTTCATCTCACGCCGACGAAAGCCACGGCCACGGACGAAGAATCTTGGTCGGCCAGGCGCGGTAACTTGATGGTCAACAGCCGCATGTGGAGCACCGGGGTCGATCTTCGCCGCCGCCGGGAAAATGTCTCGATGACCTTCGATATTTACACCCCACGACGCCAGTTTCGCCTGGCCGAAGACATCGTGTTTCGCACCTATACCGCACCACAAATGCGGCAGTTGTTCGCCAAAGTGCCAGAACTGGAGCTGATCGAGACGTTCGACTTTCACTACGACGCCAGCGACCCCGTCGAAGTTGATGCCACGACCGAAGACGTGGTGTACGTGCTGCGGCGCCGCTGAGCGAGCCAGGCATCTCCGTCGAATTCGATTCGGGGCTTAGTAGCTGTATACTAAGAGCCTATCCCTACAGGTATTGGGATAAGCACTAAGCGGCAAAGCGAGTCTTCATTGAAATGAAGATCGTCGTTTCACAGCAAGGAGTCTTCACGCATGACCGCGCCCTGTTTTTCTGACGATGAACTGGCCCAATATCACCGCGACGGCTTTGTCGTGGTCCGCAAGATGTTCGATGCCGAGGAGATGCGAATTCTGATTGACTTCGCACGACAAGATGCGGCGTTAATCGAAGGTGCTTACGAGCGGCGGGACGCGAGCGGACAGGGAACGAAACTGACACTGTGGAACCACGCCGGCGACGATCTCTATGGTCGCTTCGCGCGGCTCCCGATCATTGTTGACCGCATGGAACAGGTTCTCGGCGGTGAGGTCTATCACTGGCATACTAAAATGATGCTCAAAGAGCCCCGGGTAGGGGGCGCCTGGGAATGGCATCAGGACTATGGCTATTGGTACAACAACGGCTGTCTCTATCCCCTGTTAGCTAGCTGCCTGACCGCCGTGGATCGCGCGACGAAGGCCAACGGATGTTTGCAGGTGTTGCGCGGGTCGCATCTCATCGGTCGCATCGATCATGGCAAGACGGGCGATCAGATTGGCGCCGACATGGAACGGGTGGAAGAGGCGATCAAGCGGCACGAGCTGGTGTATGTGGAGTGTTCCCCGGGCGATTCGATCTTCTTCCACGGCAATCTGCTGCACTGCTCCAGTCAGAACACTTCGCCCGACCCACGCTGGTCGCTCATCTGTTGCTACAACGCCGCCCGCAACAGCCCCTACAAAGAATCTCGCCACCCCCGTTACGAGCCACTAGAAAAGTCCACTCCCACCGCCATCAACGATTGGGCGCGTGAGCAAACGGAGACCGGTCAACCACCTCGTGCCTGACCTGCTCGGCTACGTGAACGACTAAGTGCCACAACACAACCGGTCAGCGCGATCGCTGCTCCGGCAGCGGCGACGGAGAAACCGATCCAGGAAAAGCGGCGGTACTGCAACGCGCGACGGTCGCGTATGGACTCGCGGCCTCGAATTCCCAGGGGATCGTCCTGCAGCTCGATGCTTTCAAGCGAACGGGGCATGGTGACCCACGCGTTCCAGACTTGGCTGGGTGTCATGGTCTCAATGTCTTCGCGGTGCGCATCGTGGTCGATGCGGACGTTAAACTCGAAGTCCTCGTAGGCGCGGGCGCTGTTTCTTGCGTAGAGGCCTCCGGCGAGCCCCACCAAGAGCAGAACCACACCCAAAACCACCACCCCTTGGTCCACTCCCCAGGCACGCGGCGTGTGGGCAACTTGCTGTTCGACGCGCTCGCACTGCGCCAGCCCACGCATTGTGGGCACCTTCAGCTTGGCCCCGCAGTTGCACTCGACCGTCAATCCTGCTTGAGATGCATCGACCGCCACCGGATCGTCACAATCGCAAGGCAAGAGATACTTGGTTTTCATGGCTGTCCGAAAATCGCGTGAAACAGTGGAACCAAAAACATGGCCGCTGACGTCAATCCCTAGGGATGGCTTGCATTACTCGGGAACACCTGATCCCCGCGAGGCCCACCAAGGCAGGCTGATGCCCCCGTCGATCTTCAACGTGCTTCCTGTAACGTAGTCGCTCTGCGGATCGCAGAGAAAGACCACGCCGCGCCCGATCTCGTCGGGCCGCCCCAATCGCTTCCAGGGCAGCTTCCTGGCACTGTCGGCGATTTCTTCGTCGGTGGCGAACCGTCGCTCGCCCGGCGTGTCGATCCAGCCCGGGCAGACGATGTTCACCCGAATTCGATGGTCGACCAGTTCGATTGCCGCCGTACGGGCCATTTGCTCAACGGCCGCCTTTGCTGAATTGTATGCCATCGACCGGGGGACGGCGGATGATGCGTGTGGCGAACCGATGCAGACAATCGCCCCCCCGTTCCCGGCTTCGATCATCCGTAGTGACGATGCTCTCACGAGATGAAAAGCGCCCCAGAACGTGACATCGACCGTCTTGCGAAACGCGTCGAGATTGGCCTCGGTAAACAGGTCACGCTCGCTATAAGCAGCGTTGGCCACGGCGATGTCGAGCTGCCCCAGTTGTTCGACCGTGTTGGCGACGATGCCTTCCACGGCAGCGTAATCCGCAACGTCGCCGGGCACGACCAAAGCCCTGCGACCCATTTTTTCGATTTCGGCGACCACATCGTCACTGGCCGCAGTATGTTCGAGGTCGTTCAGGGCAACGTCGGCGCCAGCCTCAGCCAACGCGAGTGCGATTCCGCGGCCAATTCCCTGGTTGGCCCCGGTGACAAGTGCGACCTTACCAGTGAGTTGCACGAGACGAACTCTCCGCAGCTAAAATTTCAATATCCAACGCACGATCCCTGAGTGAAAGCCATGCTACTTTGCGAGGGCAACGTCGACAACCAACACCTATTGGAAGCAAGATCGCACGTTGCGTCGCATGGGGGCTATCATGCGGATCACGCGGAAGATCGCTGCCAGCGATTCTCGGCGCGTTACTTCGCCAGTGGCGTGTCTGCTGCGTGGCGCGCATTCGGGCCGTAGAAACGGAATTTTTCCGAGAGTCTAGCCGATGGACATCATCGATACACATCAACACTTGTGGAACCTCAATCGTACTGAGCTGCCGTGGATCGAACCTGGTTCTGCACTCGATCGGAGCTATCTCACGGCCGACTACATCGAGGCGGTGGCCGACTTCCATGTGGTAAAGGCCGTTTACATGGAGGTCGACGTCGCGCCCCATCTCCGGGGCGCCGAAGCCGAGCATGTGGTCAAGCTCTGTCGATCGGCCGATCATCCAACGGTGGCAGCGGTCATCGGTGGGCATCCCGGTACCGACGGCTTTCGCGATTATGTGATGGCCCACGGCGGCAACGATTGCGTCAAAGGCGTTCGTCAAGTGCTGCATGGGGCCTCAACACCACCGGGACATTGCTTAAATGCGGCATTCGTCGACGATGTGATCTGGCTGGGCGAGCAAGGGCTGTGCTTCGACATCTGCATTCGTCCCAACGAACTTGCCGATGCCGCGGAACTAGCCCAACGTTGCCCAAATACGCGTTTTGTGCTCGATCATTGCGGCAACGCTGACGTTCAATCTGGCGATCAATCGGCGTGGCAACGGGGCATTGATGCCGTCGCCCGACAGGGGAATGTGGTGGCAAAAGTCTCGGGAGTTGTCGTCTCGGCCGATCGCGAAAGCTGGACGGCCAAAGATCTGGCTCCGGCTGTGGATTACACGCTGGATGCTTTCGGACCGCGGCGGGTGATGTTTGGCGGTGACTGGCCGGTCTGCACGAAAACGGCGACCCTTGACGGGTGGATCACCGCGCTGTTGGAGATCGTGGCGAGTCGCTCGACCGAGGAAAAGCGGCTTTTGTTGCACAATAATGCGTCGAACTTCTACAATCTGGAAAGCTAGGCTGATTACTTCCGACCAGCGGGGGGGATCGTAACCGTCTCGCCTTCGACGACATCATTCCGCAGGATTTGTGTGCAAGTGCTGAGAGAATATTGCTGGACCGTTGCGGACTTGGCGCTACAATTCGATCAGCCACGAAGGGCGTATCCGCTGGTTCATTCACGATGACGAGAACCCGGATGAGCACCGCGATCCCACCGATCGCCGGTCTACAAAACAAACCAATTGAATTTGTCTTCTGCCATCGGACTTAGGCGCCCTCGCATGAGGCGAGCGATATGCGTAACTGGTTCTCTGTCGAATGGCCAAAGCTGCGTCCTGCATATACAGCCAGCGACCTCGCTATTGGACGCGCTGTTTGCCACTCAGGCAGACACTGATTTGTCAGAATAGGAGATATGGGCAATAAATCACCGTTGGCCTGTCATGGCCTCATGGAGATCAAATTTTAACAATTGGTCACGTCATCAAACAATCGTACAAAATCGTGGTAGAATTTGGTGGATTTTTGATCTGGATGTTGAGATAATTCGAGGTTCGGGAGCATCGCAACAATCGACGCCATGTAGACTCCGCGAGATTCATTGAATCAACTGCGGGTCACCCTCACATGGCAAGCCTCACCAGCGCACCTGCGATGCCACACGCCTGCCCTCATTCCGTCTCCAGATATCAATAGGTGCCTGCTACCCATAGGAGTGCAGAGTTGTATAACGCCTCTTTGTTAGAAGATCTTGTCGAAGAACCTACCCCCAACTCCCCGGAAACCAGGGAGGTGAATACGGCGAATGCCACGAAGGACGAGGAGTCCGAAGAGACATTTGACGAAGCGGTAGATGAGGACGAAAAAAAGCAAGCGGAGCCGGATACGATTCGCGCCGACGAACTGCTCGCCGGCGATGAGTCGGAATCGTGGTCGGATGATCCGGTCCGCATGTACCTCACCCAAATGGGCGAAATCCCGCTGCTCACCCGCAAGCAGGAGATTTCACTCGCCCGGGAAATCGAGATTACTCGGGCTCGTTTCCGCCGCAAGCTGTTGGAATGTGATCTGTTTCTGCGAAGTGCGGTCAAGGATCTGGATCGTGTGCATACCGGCGACCTGCCGTTTGACCGCACGGTTCAAGTCTCCGTGACCGATCGACTCGAGAAAGAGCAGATTCAGGGCCGACTTCCTCATAATCTCCGCACGTTGGAAACCTTGCTCAAGCGGAATCGCCGTGATTACCGTATTGCCACGAGCAAGCGCTATCGCAAAAGCCAGCGGATGGAAGCGTGGCGCCGGCTGGGTCTACGTCGACGTCGTGCGGTTTGTCTTGTCGAGGAGTTGGGTCTGCGCACGCAACGAATCGAGCAAAAGATCGCCGCGCTGTACCAGTACAGTCGTCGCGTCGATGAATTGCAGGCAAAGATCGCCGCGCATAAAAAGCGTCGTGGGCCGGCCCAAGAACGTGAAGAATGGGTCAGCGAGTTTCGCAACATCCTGCGGGGCATGCAAGAAACGCCGACCAGCTTGCGGAATCGCTGCAACTACGTCCGCTCGATTTACGCCCGCTATCAAAAAGCGAAGCGAGGGCTCTCCGAAGGCAACCTGAGATTGGTTGTTTCGATTGCCAAGAAGTATCGCAACCGCGGGCTCAGCTTCTTGGACCTTATCCAAGAAGGCAATGCGGGCTTGATGCGGGCTGTCGACAAGTTCGAGTATCGTCGTGGCTTCAAGTTCTGCACGTATGCCACGTGGTGGATTCGCCAGGCGATTACGCGTGCCGTTGCCGACCAAAGCCGGACGATTCGTATTCCGGTTCACATGGTCGAAACGATGTCACGCGTTCGCAACATCTCGCGACAACTTCTGCAAGAGCTGGGGCGTGAGCCCACGATTGAAGAAGTCGCTCGATCGGCAGGTACGGCGATCGACGAAACCCGTCGTGTGATGGCCATGAGCCGCTATCCGATCAGCCTTGATCGACCGGTTGGGAATAGCGAGGACAGCCACTTTGGCGACTTGCTGCCCGATGGCACGGCGGAAAGCCCCGCTACCGGGGCTGCTCAAGAGATGCTTCGCGACCGGATCAATAAGGTCTTGAAGACGCTCAGCTATCGCGAACGTGAGATTATCAAACTTCGCTACGGGCTGGGCGATGGCTACAGCTACACGCTCGAAGAAGTTGGACACATTTTCAAAGTCACCCGCGAGCGTATTCGGCAGATCGAAGCCAAAGCGGTTCGCAAACTGCAACAACCCAACCGCAGCCAAGAGCTTTCCGGCTTCCTAGAGTAACGCTTCAAAACGCAACCCACCCCAACCACCAAGCCGGCGGACCACAAGTCCGCCGGCTTCTTTTACGCGCAAAGCGATCGCGTGTGGCTCGATCCAGAGTGCAAACTCGATTGCTTGACCAGCGGCTGGACGGATGGTAGTTTCTTTGGGCATGTGGTGTTGGTGGTCGGTGGTTCCTCTGAACTGCCGACGAAACAGGGAACTCCGGTGTGATTCCGGGACGGCCCCGCCGCTGTAACCGAGATATCGAGGACGACCTTTCTGTTGCCATTGTCGTCGCGGGAGCAAAACCGCGAACGATGAGAAGGCTTGGACGACCTCGGCTCGGGAGTCAGAAGACCTACCAACGCATTGTCGGCGGAATTCCTCGAGGGGGGAGTCCGCGGAACAGGTTCAGCGTATCGCCCCAGGCGATCGACAGAGACCGCATCGTTGTCCTCGTGGCTGCCGAAACGCAATGTGTCGGTTCCCCCGTGCGCGACGGTCGGTGGAGACTCGCTGATGTTTGGCACCAGAAGGTGGTCGCGCGGCACTCGGCACGCGCGCAGGTCTTTGGCGACGAAACGATACTCAGGCTCGCACCGATTCGAGTCGCTCGAAGCTCGCGATTTACTAACGGCTTTCACCGATTACGAGATCCGTCCGGCGCTCGAGTTCAACCTGCCCGACACCCCGGCGGTGGCCAATCGCGGGCCGACCATCTTCGATAATCTGGCCGATGGCCGCATCGTGATGGTGTCGACCTTTCTAGCAAGCCCCTTCGACACATTCGGCACGCCCGAGGTGTACGTCGAAACGGCCGTTGGCTCGCGAAGCTGGCAGTCGCTGGGTACGTTGCCGCTGGCTTTTGGCGGTCAATGGTTCGCCACTGGTGGTGGTTTTCTGGATGTTTCGCCCGACGGCAGTCGCATCGCTGTCGGCGACAATTCGCTTACAACCCAATACGTCGGTGTGTTCGATACCGCCGATCTGCTGACCTTGGGTGCCGGGTCGACGCCAATCGACTGGTATCAACTGCCTCACTTTGAAGGTGAATGGTTCGACAATCGCTACCTAGCGCTGAATCGTGGCAGCTTTGTCACCGGCACCAGCGCGGTAAGTCTGCTGGATACCACCAGCGCGGTGGGGTCGCCCGTCAATCCCGACATCATCACTGCGGTGGGCGGACAATCGAGCGGATTAACGTTCGATGCCGCCGGCAACATCTACGTTGGCAATGGGTTCGACACGCAAGCCGGCGGCAGCACGACGGGCGACGTAAAGCAGTTCCTGCTGGCCAATTGGCAGAACGCATGGTCGACTTCGACACCCCTGAATTACGAATCGTCTGGGACACTGTATGCGTCGATGCTCAGCGCGGGCTCGCTGGAGTTTGACGGCGAAGGCAATCTATTCATCGGTGGCAGCGACTTCTTCGGAGGTGGTCAAGCTAACTTCCTTGGACTGATCGAGAACCCTGCCCAAGGCTCGGGCACTCGGATGTTCGATCCCGACACGGTAGCCATCAGCTTCTATCAACTCGTCTACAACGAAGTCACGGGCGAGTTATATGCCAACGAGCCTTTTCCCCTGATCGATCCGATCGATAACACGACGGTGTTCGTCATCAGCCCTGGCGCCGCAGTCGCCGACATTGGCGGTCCGTACACGGGCGACGAGGGAACACTTGTTGCGTTGACCGGGGTGGCGAGCACCGGCACGGTCACGCTCTATGAGTGGG
>CAZNXE010000029.1:0-31470 GCA_964576465.1 uncultured Planctomycetaceae bacterium | reverse complement strand
ATGTTGTGGTGTGCGTGGGCTGTGTTTCTGATGGGCGGATTCGTTTATGGCCTGTTGAATGCCCACCCGGATACTCGGCAGCACATCCCAACAATCGGCCGCATGGGTTCATCGATCGTGTTGGTCATCGCGGGAGCCATGTGGTGGTTTGTCTTGCGGCACGGTCCCACGGGCACCATCGCCGCACTGATCGCCGTCGGGATGGCACTCGGATTCATCGGCGATCTATTCAATGCGGGCCTCCTTCCCGGCATTTTCCCAGACGACCTGATGGGCGGCATCGTTGCCTTCGGCATTGGGCACGTTGCCTATATCGTGGGTTGTGTGCTGCTGGCCCGAAGAGCGAAGTTGCCAATGAGCGCCATGTTTTGGAGGGCCGTTGTCGCGTGGCAACTTCTTGCGGCCATTGGCTGGTGGTTCGTGGTCATGTGGGGCCAACAGCCGACGGTGCTGCATTGGGCCGCCCTGCCGTATTCGCTTCTACTTGCCGGCACCGCGGGCGTCACTAGTGGTCTGGGGTTGCTCGACCGGCGGATGATTCCCTTGGCCCTCGGTGGTGCATTGTTTCTTGCCAGCGACCTGATCTTGGCCTTCGAGCAGTTTCGTGGCACGTTCAACTACGCCGGCGATTTCGTGTGGCTAACCTACGGGCCGGCGCAAATGTTAATCGTTTACTCTTGTTTCGCGGCCGACCGCGTCTTGAACACAACCTCCGCTCGGCCCTCCTGAGAACACCGCACCAGCGCCATGCCCCCACTCCGCATCGCATCGTTGTTGGCCAGCAGCACCGAGATGCTTTATGCCTTGGGGCTTGGCGATCGGGTGGTAGCAGTGAGCCACGAGTGCGATTACCCTGCCGAGGCAAACGACAAACCCCGGGTAACCTTCACCCATGTTCGACATCAAGCAGCCAGCGGTGAAATCGACCGTCAGGTTCGCGAGCATCTCGCCGCCGGCAAGGCGCTGTACGAAATTGACGTCGAACAATTGAAGAAGCTGGCCCCGGATTTGATTGTCACACAGTCGCAATGCGATGTGTGTGCCGTGCGATACGCCGATGTGGTGGCAACTGTTGAAAGCACGCCACAACTCAACGGAACGCAGATCGTCGATCTCGACCCTCGGACGTTTGCAGACATCTTCTCCGACATTCTGAAGGTCGGAACGGCCGCCGGCGTGGAAGCCACGGCCCAGGAGTACGTCGCGCAATTGAAGTCTCGCGTCGAGGCCATCGCCACAACAGCACGAGCGATTCCCGAAAACCAACGACGTCGCGTTGCCTGCATCGAATGGATCGAACCTCTGATGTTGGCAGCCAACTGGATGCCGGAACTCATCGCCACCCTCGGTGGCATCAGCCCGGTGTCCGCGGGCCAGCACAGTACGTACACATCCTGGGAAAGTCTGATCGAATTCGCACCCGAGGTGATCGTCGTCATGCCCTGCGGGTTTGGTTTGCAGCAGACGTTGGGCGAACGAGCACTGTTAGAATCTCGCGAGGGATGGAACACGCTTCCGGCCGTGCAACAGCGGCGCGTTTGGGCTGCCGACGGAAACGCTTACTTCAACCGCTCCGGGCCACGGATGGTCGACAGCCTCGAAATCCTGGCTCATCTGGTCTATCCCGAAACATTCGACCAGCCCCAGTGCGTCGACCAACCAGCCGACATTTGGCAAGCCATTTGAGAATCTTCCGGCAACTACTCCCGGCACATCGCACAGCCTGACCTACCGCAACATGTCGACCGTGGCGTTTTGCGACGGTACGATCATAGGTCGATCTGACGTTTATTTCGTTACAAAGGGCAACCGCCATGGCTAATCAATCTGTGCGTGTCGCAATCATCGGGCTTGGCTTCGGGGCCGAGTTCATTCCGATTTACCAACGTCATCCCAGCACGTCGATGTACGCCATTTGTCAGCGTAACGAGGCGAAACTCAAAGAAGTTGGCGATCAATTCGACATCGACGTTCGCTATACCGACTACGACGATGTACTGGGAGATGCCTCGGTCGATTTCGTGCATATCAACACGCCGATTCCCAACCATGCACCGATGACCATCGCCGCGCTGAAGGCGGGCAAACATGTGATGTGTACGGTGCCGATGGCCACGTCGATCGAAGATTGCAAGCAGATCGTCGAACTGGTCAAAGAAACCGGCCTTCGGTACATGATGGCCGAAACCGTGGTCTACGCCCGCGAGTATCTGTTCGTCAAACAACTGTATGAGCAGGGTGAATTGGGGCGGCTTCAGTTCCTCCAGGCCAGTCATCATCAGGACATGGATGGTTGGCCCGACTATTGGCCCGGCCTGCCGCCGATGCACTACGCCACGCATTGCGTTGGCCCCTGCTTGGCGTTGACCGCCGCCGAGGCGGAGTATGTTTCGTGCTTTGGTTCCGGAACGATTCGAGAGGAGTTAATCCCGAAGTACAACTCGCCGTTTGCCGTGGAGACGTGCCACATCAAGTTTCGCAACTCCGATGTGACGGCCCGTATCTACCGTTCGCTTTTCGACACGGCCCGACAGTACCGCGAGAGCTTTGACGTGTTTGGCACGAAGAAGACGTTCGAGTGGCCGCTGATCGAAGGTGAGGATCCTGTCATCCACACGGCCAAACTTGACGAACCCAAGATCCCCTCGCGCGTGAAAGTGCCCGACTTCGCCGATCGGTTGCCGGAAGAGATTCGCATGTTCACCGGGCGGGGTGTCTACGATTCGGACGAACACCAACACCTCTCCTTCACCCAAGGCGCAGGTCACGGCGGATCGCATCCGCACTTGGTCCACGAATTTGTCTCGGCGCTAGTCGAAGACCGCGATCCGTTCCCCAACGCAGTGCAATCGGCCAATTGGACCTGCGTAGGGCTATGTGCCCACGAGTCGGCACTGAAAGGCGGCGAGATCGTGCGGCTGCCGGAGTTTACGTTGTCGTGAGTGTGAACGTCGTAGAGAACAACCACAACGACACGACGGCGCAACGAACGAATCGTGGAAACGGCGCTCGATCCCACAGGACGACTCTGCATCATTTTGATGACAGTCTTAAATGGGCCGCACTGCGGTGCTGAGAGTGCATGCGGTCAGCCACCCGAAAGGGACTTCTGATCCGGATACCGAGATTCGCCTGGTTCACGTTACTTGATAGACTGACTATA
The DNA here is from genome assembly GCA_964576465.1 of uncultured Planctomycetaceae bacterium. GTDB lineage: Bacteria > Planctomycetota > Planctomycetia > Pirellulales > JAEUIK01 > CAZNXE01. Next base: position 28,307 of record CAZNXE010000029.1, on the reverse strand, counting down.
CGAGGGAACGATTGGGGCGGCGATCGGGTGTCTCCTCCCGGCGCGGCCCTGCACGTCTTGCATGCTAATGTACAAAGGCAATCAGGCCATCGGCATAAGCGAGGACTCGTCATGTCTGGGACAGCATTACGATCAAGCGCCCTGTTCTTGGGGGCCGCATTCTTTTCTTCCGCGGTTGATGTTCATGCGGAGGACGTCACTACGGATCGAACCGAAAGTTCCGCGGCGGATGCCAATGGATGGGGCTTCGGAAATTCACAAGCATTTGCCGAAGCCCAGCAGGCGCTCGCCAACGATCCCACTTTGAATGAATACCATGAGCGACGGAAGAAAACACCACGGACAATGGCCGGGCATTTGCAATTGGCGCGATGGTGTGAGCGACGCGGCCTCGATGCCCAAAGCCGGGCACACTTTCACGGCGTCTTGAGCTTGGACCCCGACAACCAAGAGGCGTGGCGTGGGCTGGGTTTTGTCAAGTTTGGCGAAGAGTGGATACATGAAGAAGATTTACAGCGTCTGCAAGAGCAAAGCGAAGCGCGACGCGAGGCACTAAAGCATTGGAAACCAATCGCTGTTAAGATTCGCACTGGCCTGCGGAGCGAAGTTCCACGACGGCACGAGGCGGCGCTTGGCCAACTGAGGGCGATCGACACACCGGAGGCGATTCTGGCGCTGGAGTGGGCCTTCGCCAGCGAGAGTGAGACACTTTCACAACAAGTGCTCGACAGGATCGCACAGATTCACGGCCAACAGGCCACTGCTTCTCTGGTACGCCACGCCGTCTTTTCGCCGTTCGGCAATGTGCGTGTCGCGGCGGCCAACTATTTGAAGAAACGACCGGCGGATGAATACGCGCCTCTCTTGGTTGGGTTGCTCAGTACGCCGATGGAGAGTCGCGTCGAAGTATCGGCCACCCCCGACGGTCGACGATCTTACCGGCACATGATCTATCGCGAAGGACCGCAAGCCAGACACCTTACGATCGCCGAATTGGATATCGACTCACGTAGGAGTTCCGCAGTGGGAATACGCAATACGATCGACGGGGGCTTCTTTGCGGGTATTGGCCAGATGCGGGCATCCGACATTGCCCAACGGCGACTTGGCGCTCAACAAGAATCGGTTGCGAAGGCGAACGAAGCGATCGCCGAGTTGAATGACCGTACGATGTGGGTTATGCGGCGCATCACCGACAAGGACATGGATGGCGATCCGATCAAATGGTGGAATTATTGGGCCCACTACATGCAATATTCTTCGGTTTCCAAGCCGCTGCTGACGGCCTTTCAACGAACGTCATCATTGTATGCTCCCCCGTCGTGAAGGGTCGCGAATGAGGTGCGAGTTCGCACCCAGCGTGGCGAAGTGCCGGTCGACCAACTCCTAGTCGGCGATATGGTATGGGCCAAAGATGTGCGATCCGGCGAGTCGGCATTCAAGCCGGTTCTACATACGTCGGAAGGGATCGAGAAAGAAGTCTTGACCGTGCATCTTGACGGCGAGGCGCTGGCGGTCGCTCCAGAGCATCTGTTTAAGACCGCCGGAAACCGTTGGGTGCAAGCGCGGCACCTAAAACCGGGCGATGTTGTTCAACGCCTCAACGGTCAAGCCAGGGTCGAACGTGTGGAAGCCCCAAAAACTTCCAAGATGGCCAACATCGTGATCGAAGATTCAAGCACCTTGTTTCTAGGTCGCCAAGGCATTCTGATTCGCGAAGGCCCTCCGCCGATACCGGAGTCGTCAGTGCCAGTTGAGTAGTGCCCTGGCCCACTTCACTGGACCGGCGTCGGTAGATAAGCAGTAGGTCGACGGACCCCGTGCCTGACGTTTGACGCTAACGGTTGAATCGTCTCAAGGCCCTGTCGATTTCCTTGCGTATACCGGCGAGCCACCGTTTCGCCTCGCGCCATTCCTGTGGATTGTCCTCGAATGTGATTGATTCGACAGGCTTCGGTGGCGGCTCGACAACCATGTCAGCAAACTCGGGCACGTGCTCGATGAGCCATCGCCGTTCGCTTTTCGCTCGCTTTTCCCAGCGATTGCGGAGCAGCACATAGAGCTTGGCGACCGCGTCGGCATGTTCTTCGCGGTGCCGCTCAATGGCCTTGATCAGGATGATCAACTCCGTGTGGTGGACGGATTCAGACGTCTGCTCATGACCCGGTCGGGTTGTAATCGACTTGATCCGCTTGATCACTGCGGGAATGCCATTCGAACCACAATATTTGGCGATCGCACAGGCAGCGGTGGTTTTGCTCAGAAGCCCCTTTTGGGCTAGGAGTTCGTGATAGACCTCACATCCGTCGGATCTCGCGATTTCGGCGTACCGATGTGAAGCAACGATCGCGATGTCGACGATTCGCGAATTGCAATGGCGCCGGAGCACGGGCAAAGCAGCTCGGGTGCCAACGTTTTCCAACGCCTGAATCGCCCAATATGTCATGTAACGTTCTTCAGGGCGTTCGAGCACTTCGAGTAGGTACGGCTCGATTTCGGGCCGATCACAGTGCTGAAGACCTCTCAATACGAACCAAAGGTACTTTGGCTTGAGGCCACACAGCACGGGTGCAAGAGAGACAATGTTGTTGCCGAGCACGCCACTCGAGATAGTCTCCGCCGCTCTCTCTCGTTTCCAAGCAGGGGTGGCATTTTGAAATTGGTCGGCAATAAAATCACAGACGGCGAGGTCCGACGTGTTCTTGGCAAGGTCGCCCAGGAACATCGTGGCGACGTGGTAGGCCCGAGAGTTGGAAGTCGACTCCGCCAGCCGCATCAGCGGATCGCCCAACGACAGATCGGCAAAGCCCTTCCGCTGCGGATGATGGGCCAGCGACTTTTCATCATAAGAATCCTCAGGCCCCAGTGCCGAGAGTTCGGCAATCGCATCGCGCAAGACCTGCGATAACTCATCCCGAGTGCCTGGATCGACCATCGCCGCCTTTCTCTTTCAAGGTGATACCTTACCGCGAATCGATAGCAACTCGACGCCGACCACTTTGGTGCTGGTCATGGTTAGTCGATATCGGTGGGCAGTTTCACAATCGTCCACATTCCCAGAAACACGAGCAAGATGGCTATCAGCGGCATTGTCCACAACATGCCGTGAAAGTCAGACGACCAATCAAGGCCGGTCATTCTGCCATTGCATTGGAGTGTTCGTGACCAGGCGGATTTGGTGACCGCTCGGTTTAGAACCAGGGCATCGAAAACAGGGCCATCAACCTGGATACGCCGATGGGAGTCGAATGTGACGAGGTACACGTCGTCTACTCCGAGAGTTTTTTCAATCAAACGTTGCTTTTGGGCTACCTTACCGCGCAGTTCTAGCGGAATCGTCGATCGAACCGCGGTAAACCAAAGATTTGCCCCGGCAAACGATAGGCCCAGCACGACAAGCACGATGATCGGCAGTGATCTATGTGATCGCAAAGTAGCCACCCATCACCAAGTAAACGGCCCCGAACGCAATCAGGCACCTGAGAACGACGTCTGTTGGCTTTTTGTCGCCAGCGATATGGATCGCGGCAAATGCTGCAAATACGGCACCAAGGTTTTGATTGCAGAAGTCGACCTGGTCAAACTTCGCGAGGCGAAAAACAGTAGCCTCGGCCACGGCTCCCACTGCGATACACAGGAGGGTACAGGGAACCACCGTTGAATAGCCGATTCGGTGGAAAAGTCTTGCCGGGATAGCGGCCAATACGATGGTGGCGGCGCAAAGTGTACCGCCAAACCCGGCCGCGTAATGCCCAAGATAGTCGCGGCGATGTCCCAGCAAGACGTAGAAAAGAAGCGAAACGAGAAGCGTGGGCAGTACGCTAACGAAGAGAACGGTGCTCAGTTTCGATTTCATGTGCCACATCCAGAAAAGTGTCTCTGCCGGTGATTGCAATCCTATGGGCTCTCCTGCACGGCTGGCGATGCCTCCATCTCCGCCAGCGCGGCAACCGCCCTTGCCATGTTGGGGAACAACGTCGGCGAGGTTTGCATCATCGATTGGAACGCATCGGTCGTGCGACGCGCGTGGGCGAGATACTCATTGTCATCCAACGCGTGGGCCAAGTAGACAAGGTTCGATGCGGCCAGGGCATTGCCGGAGGGAAGGGCCGAGTCAACGGGGTCTTTGCTGCGGGCCAGCAGGGCTTCGTGGTCGTTGGAAGTGAAGAAGAAGCCGCCGAAGCGTTCGTCGTGGAACAGTGCGATCTGTTTCTGTGTCAACTCATCGGCTGCGGTGAGCCACGCTTGTTCGCCGGTGGCTTCATGCAGGGCGATCAGACCGTCGACAAAGAAGGTGTAGTCGTCGAGATAGGCGTTCAGCTTTGCTGTGCCATCGCGCCACGTGCGCAGCAGCCGTCCCTCGGGCGTGCGTAACGAATCCAGCACGAAACGCGCCGCGCGTGCGGCCGCATCGACATAACGGGGCTCATCCAACAAGCGACCGGCGTCGGCCAGCCCTCGGATCATGAGCCCGTTCCAACTGGTGATCACCTTCGTGTCGCGCAGCGGTCGCTCACGCTCACCGCGTCGCTGTAAGAGCCGTTGACCAAGAGTATTGATTTCTTTGCGAAGTTGCTCCGGCTGTATGGAAAGTTCCGTCGCGGTTTCCTTCAACGGACGCGGCAATAGCAACACGTGACGTTCCTCGAAGTTCGGCTCATCGTCGATCCCGTAGACGGCCGAGAACACGGCCAATTCCTGGGGTGAAAGCACGTCGGCCAATTCGGCGTCGTTCCACGCATAATAGGCCCCCTCGTCAGCATCGGTTTCGGCGTCGAGCGCCGTATAGAACCCACCACCGGGATCGGTGAATTCCGCGAGCACGAATCGGGCGATCTCGTGAGCCACCCCGGCGTATCGCGGCTCTTCGAGCAACTTGGCAGCCCTAGCATAGACCGACAACAACTGGCCGTTGTCGTATAGCATTTTTTCAAAATGTGGAATGTTCCAGAAGCGGTCGGTGCTGTAACGGTGGAACCCGCCCCCAAGATGATCGCGAATTCCCCCGGCAGCCATCGCATCGAGTGTCCCCGCGAGTATCTCTCGGGCGCTGGCATCGTCGTTGCGCTCAATTCGATCGAGCAGGAACAACAACTTGCTCGGCTCGGGAAACTTTGGCCGCTGGGGATTGGCTACCGAGTAACCGAACCCGCCAAACTGTGGATCGAATTCGGCCTCGAGTTCACGCATCAACTCGTCGAGCCACGCCGCGCCAAGCGGTTTGTCGAGGGCCGGCGGCCTTTGATCGAGCGAATCGCGTACGAAGTCGGCCAACTGTTGCGCGCTCTTGCGAAGTTGCTGTGGGTCTTGCTGCCATCGATCTTGAACCCGTCGCAGCACCGAAAGCAGTCCCGTGCCGCGTTGCGAATCGCGCGGGGGGAAATACGTACCGCCCATCATGGGCAGCCCCTCGGGGGTTAAGAACATGGTCAGCGGCCAACCGCCGCCTTGTGACGAACGGATCACTTGAAAGTAAATCTGCAAGGCGGTCATGAAGATCTCGTCGATGTCGGGCCGTTCCTCGCGATCGACCTTGATACAGACGAAGTGCTCGTTGAGCATCGCCGCGATCTCTTCGTCCATGAACGATTCGCGTTCCATCACGTGGCACCAATAGCAGCTTGAATAGCCGATCGACAGGAAGATCGGCTTGCCCTCACGCCGGGCTTTCTCCAACGCCTCGGGGCCCCAAGGATACCAATCCACCGGATTATGAACGTGCAACAACAGATAAGGACTCGTCTCGCCCGCCAAGTGGTTGGTGTGTTGAGCGGGCTGGTCCGCTGGCAAGGGTTCCTCAGTCGACGCGGACTCCTTTGCGGTGGGCACCGGCGATTGGGGAGTTGATTCTGTCTGATTGTCGTCGGTCGCAACAGGGTCGTCGGCTTGTGCCGCCAAGCTCACATCGTCCGAAGGCCCACAGCCATTGGTGAAAGACAGCATCAACAACAACAAAAACAGCAGTGACTTAGTTCGAGCAGAGGGATTGGTCACGGTCATGCGTCTTTCTTGTAATCGTGATTGCCGAGCGAAACGCATTCTTCTTCGGAACGGTAGGTTGACCGGAATAGAGCAACGAGTGTGAATAGGGTTGTTCTCTGTGCCATGCGCCCTCAAGGCAAACGTTGGCCAATTGCTAATTCCGGGTGATCGTTTCATGAAGATTCAACACCGCCCGGGCGACCGATGTCCAGGCGGCCAGCTCGGCAACGTCGCAGCCATCGGGCACGTTCAGCGGCGCTTGCCCAACAGCGAGCAGATCGCGCGCGGCCTTTTCGTTTTGCTTGTAGTCGGCCAAATGCCGCTTGTAGAGATTGGCCAGCACCTGCTGTTCTTCGGCCCTAGGGTTGCGACCCAGCGCCGTGCGATATGCGAATTGCAAACGCTGTTCGACCGACGCTCCTCCCTCGGCGACAATCCGCGTGGCGAACGCGCGGGCCGCCTCGACGTAGATTGGATCGTTCAACAACACCAACGCCTGGAGCGGTGTATTGGAACGTGGCCGCTGGACGGTGCATTCTTCGCGGCTGGGCGCGTCGAACGCCACGAGACTGGGATGCAAGAACGTGCGACACCAGTAGGTATACACACCCCGGCGGTAGAGGTCTTCGCCCGAGTCCTGTTCGTAGGTCCGTGTTGGGAAGTTCAGATGGGCCAAATAGCCGACCGGTTGATAGGGCTTTGCGCTACGACCGCCCATCTTTAGCGATAGAAGACCGGAAGCGGTAAGCGCGTTATCACGAATTATCTCGGCGTCGAGTCGGAACCGGCCCTGCCGTGCTAGCAATGCGTTCGACGGATCACGCTGCCACAACTCGGAGCCAACCGCGGACGACTGACGGTAGGCCGCCGACGTGACGATCAGGCGGACCATATGCTTGATGTCCCACTTGCTTTCGATGAACTCGACTGCCAGCCAATCGAGCAACTCGGGATGCGTTGGCCATGCCCCCTGCGAGCCAAAGTCGTCGAGTGAACGAACGAGCCCCTGTCCGAAGAACAGCTTCCACAGACGATTGACCATCACTCGGGCAACCACCGGATTGTCGGGCTCGACCAACCATCGCGCTAAATCGAGCCGCGTGGCACGTTGACCTTCAATGTCCAACGCCCCCAACGGTGTGGGCACCGCTGGCATAACGATCGGTCCGGACTCGTCCATCCAATTGCCGCGGGGCAGAATCCGTGTCTCCGCGGGCTCAGTCGATACCGAAATTAACACCTTGGCCATCGACCCATCAAGCTGCTTCTTTTCGGCCCTCAGTTCTTCCAAACGCTGGCGAATGGAATCAAGCGCCGGGGCGATACCGCGATAGTATGCTGCAAGCTGCCGGGCTTCGTCCTCGCTTCGTTCATCTTCTTGCTTTGCCAACACGATGACGATCGCTTCAGGTAGATCAATCTCTTCGGCGATCGACTTCGTGTCGCTCGTGTCGGAGATCCGTTGGCGTTGTGCCATTTCCCAATCGCTTTGATCGGCGATCAATTGCGGTGTGGATGTGGCCAGCTCATCCGCGGCGGTTGCGATGGCCTGTTCGAGAGAGCCTTGCACGATGGTTTGTTCGGGAGTTGGCATCATAAGTTCGGGCACTTGATCTTTCACGGCCTCTTCTTTGATGTCGGCGAAGAAGGCCGCCAAGCTGTAAAAGTCGTTCATGGTGAACGCATCGAACTTGTGATCGTGACATTCGCAGCACCCCATCGTTGCCCCCAGCCACACGGCCGACACATTTCGTACTCGGTCGGCCGCATACTTCTTGCGATACTCCTTCGGCTGCGCGCCACCTTCTCGGGTGGTTAAGTTCAGCCGGTTGTATCCTGAGGCCACGAGTTGTTCGATGGTGGGGTCATTCAACAAATCGCCGGCCAACTGTTCGATGGTTAATTCGTCGAACGGCTTGTTGTTGTTCAGCGCGGCGATGACGTAATCGCGATACGGCGCGTGCTCGCGATGATTGTCGCCGTGAATGCCGTTGGTGTCGGCGAACCGCACCAGGTCGAGCCAGTACATGGCCATGCGTTCGCCGTAGTGCCGCGAAGTGAGCAGCCGGTCGACCAAATGATCGTAGGCATTCGGGCTCGTGTCTTCCACAAACGCCTGAACCTGCGCGTAACTCGGCGGTAACCCCAGCAAATCAAAGCTTAGGCGGCGGATCAACGTGCGCCGGGCGGCTTCCGCGCCCGGGGCAATCTCTTCTTGCTCCAAACGAGCCAGCACAAAATGGTCGATCTCGCCGCGAACCCAAGCTACATCATTCACGTTGGGCAGCGACGGACGACGTGGCGGGGAAAGCGACCAATGTGGTTGCCAGGGGGCACCTTGTTCAATCCATCGCCGCAAGACGTCAACTTCACGCGGAGTCAGCGCGGGACCCTCGTCGACCGGCGGCATTCGTTCGTCTGGGTCGTCGGTCGATACGCGGTGAAAGAGCACACTCGCCTCAAGGTCGCCAGGAACGATGGCCCGAATGCCACCCAAGTCAGCAACTGCTCCCGCCTCGTTATCCAGCCGCAAGTCCGTTTGCCGCGCGTTGCCGTCTGGCCCGTGACATGCGAAACACTTATCCGAAAAGATCGGCCGCACGTCGCGATTGAACTGAATATCCCCCGGCGCGTCCCCCTCAGCCGCTTTCGTGGCCCCCACCGCGCACAGAACCACCGCACAGCAACAGGCCGCGAAGTGACGGAGGACCGGTTGAAGGGAACAGTGCATTACGAGCCTTTCTTCCAACCGCGATCAAGGTAAATGAGCCAAGCTGTATTTTAGGCCGTTTGCCGGCTTAGGACAAAACGGCGTGAATGATAGGATCCACGTAGCATTCGGTCCGTAAGCTCTCTCCGACTAGAACGGGACGAACCGACGGCCGAACGTTGGCCCCTCAGACTTGAATGTCGGGCCACAACCAAATGAGCAGCAGGGCTACGACGGCGGGGATGCTAAAGATGGCCACGATTCTCTTCAGGAGCCGTGGTTGTCCTAGAATGGCCACCAGTGTGGCCTTAAAGACTAGGTTGGAAATGGTCGCCGCCAGGATGAGCCGCCAACCTAAACTCCCATCCAAATGTTCGGTCTGCACCAAACGAGACGTCGACAGCGTGATCGCATCCATATCGGTAAGACCCGATAACACAGCCACGGCATACATCCCCCCGCCGTGCAGATACTCCTTGACTGCCGACAACGACCAAATCACGGCTGCATAAAGAGCCCCGAAGGTCAGCGCGGTGCGCAATTCCGAAGGGTTCTTTAGTTCGGGGAACGGTTCAGACTGGCTCCGCGGTCGCAACCATAGTGCGACTAACGGCACGATGGCCGCCAACAGCGTGATCAACAGCGGCGGTGCGGCTTGCCGTAAGAAGGCTGGTGCCACGATGGTCACCTCAAGTAGCACCCGGAACATCGCCACGGCTGATGCGATCGCAATGATGGCGGCTGCCACCTTCGTACGCTCAGGTTGCTCTGCCGCACGACGCGCGTAGCTCACCGTGGTGGCGGTGCTCGAAATGGCGCCACCAAGGATGCCGCCGAAGATAACGCCCGCCCCTTGGCCGAAGAATTTATAAATGATGTAGCCGCTGAGGCTGATGCCGACGATCAGCACGACCATCAACCAAATTTCAAACGGGTTGAGCACTTGCAACGGGCCGTATGTTTGATTCGGCAGCACGGGAAGAATGATGCATGCGATGAGCACGAAACGCATGATCTCTCGAAAGTCGTTGTCACCCACACGGGCGACCAGCCCATGCAATTCTGGCTTGAACTGCAACAGCACGGCTACCGTTGCCCCGATTGCCACGGCGACCAGCGCTGGGGCAACCACCGTTAGCGCCCCAACGGCAAACATCAACAACACAGCGAATTCCGTGGTCGTTCCAATATCGGGATCGCGATCGTGTTTCTGCTGGGTGGCCCCCAGCATGGTGACGCCGCCCACGGCAAGAAAAGCGGCGGCAAGAATCCATGCGTCGAACGTAATGGCCAACAGCGCCGAGATGGCCCCCAAGAGCGTGATCATGGGGAACGTGCGCACCCCGGCCAACGTCGAGCCCACGCGTTCGCGTTGGAACCCGACTAAGAGGCCCAACAACAGCGCCAAGCCAAGTTGGCGAAACAGCTCAGTAGTCTCAGGCACGATTACGTCACACGTCAAGCGGTGATCAAGAAAGTTCGGCTGCTGCTCTCCTATGGCCACTTTGGACGGGTGACACTGCTGCGTCAAGCAAGCGCGTCACAGTTGTGGTCGTGAAAAGGGAATGGCATTGATACTCCGAAGGCAAAGTCCTCCGAATGGGTGGATTGTCGCTGGTGCCCGGCTATAGTCAGAATCGAGTGCTTGCACCAGAAGTCGTGAACAATCCTGCCGGAGACACCCAATGTCGAAGATGCTGACCGCTATTTCACAACTTCTGACCGCGACGGTGACTGTCTCGCTCGTGCTTTGCTTCCACGAACCTGCGGCGGCAGAGCCTTCTCGGCCGAATATTTTGTTTGTGTTTACGGATGATCATGCTTCGCATGCGATTGGTGCTTATGGGTCGGTGGTTAACCAGACGCCGAATATTGATCGGTTGGCTCGCCAGGGGATGCTGTTTCGGAATTGCTTCTGTACGAATTCGATCTGCGCGCCGAGCAGGGCCGTGATTCTGACGGGCAAACATAGCCACATCAATGGCGTGATCGACAACCGTGCCCCGTTCGACGGTTCGCAACAACATGTTGCCAAGCTGCTCCGCGCGGCCGGCTATCAAACGGCCATCATTGGCAAGTGGCACCTGAAGACTGAGCCGACGGGTTTCGACTTCTGGCGCGTGCTACCCGGCCAGGGCAGCTATTACAACCCTGCGTTCCGCACGCCCGAGGGAAAGATCAACCTCCAGGGGTACACCACCAACATCATCACCAACATGGCGCTCGATTGGTTGGCCAAAGGCCGCGACTCCCAGCAACCATTCTTTCTGATGTATCAGCACAAGGCGCCGCATCGCAATTGGCAACCGGGGCCTGAGCATCTCACGATGTACGACGACACCACCATCGCCGAACCGCCGACGTTGTTCGACGACTACGAAGGCCGTACCTCAGCGGCCAAGACGCAGGAGATGACTATTCGCCAGGACTTGACTGCCCGCTACTTGAAGTTGGTTGCGCCGGGCAACCTGACGAGCGAACAACTGGAAACGTGGAACGCCGCCTATGGCCCTAAGAACGCGCGGTTTCGCCAAGCGAACCTCGAAGGCGATGCGTTGGTCCGCTGGAAGTATCAGCGGTATATGAAGGACTATCTGCGATGCATCGCCTCGGTCGACGACAACTTAGGTCGCGTGCTCGATTACCTTGATACCAGCGGACTGGCCGATAACACGGTGGTCATCTACAGCTCTGACCAAGGTTTCTATCTCGGCGACCATGGTTGGTTCGACAAGCGGTGGATGTACGAAGAGTCGCTCCGCATGCCGCTAATCGTACGTTGGCCCGGCAACACGAAGCCGGGACAAGTTGACCGGCACTTGGTGCAGAACCTCGACTTTGCCGAAACCTTCCTCGCCATCGCCGGGGTTGATATTCCCGACGACATGCAAGGGCAAAGTCTGGTGCCACTGCTTCGCGGCGATGATCCAGAGGGCTGGCGAGAGTCGATCTACTACCACTACTACGAATGGCCAGGGGCTCACATGGTGCAGCGCCACTATGGGGTTCGCACCGCGCGGCACAAGCTGGTGTACTACTACCCAATCGACGAGTGGGAGCTGTTCGACCTGAAGAAAGACCCGAGCGAGTTGCGAAGTGTGTATGTCGATCCGTCTTATGCCGACGTTGTGGTAACCCTAAAGAAGGAGCTGCAACGGTTGCGTGAACAGAATCAAGCTGACAGCTTCGTCGAGCCGCCGTGGCCAACGCAATGAGTCCTCACCGAATTGCAATCGGTCGCATGGTGAAGCCGGCGGTGGTGCCGGCGATTTTGTTGGTCATCGCGATGTAGCAGAACTCGTAGACCTTGTCGCGCGCCAGGTCTTCGAGATAGTGGAACTCCGCGATGTGGACACCTTGCTCGATCAGCAAGTAGCGGTGCACGGGGATGAACGAATCGGCTGGCTGTTGGGCAGGATTGACTTCCAGACCGCTGGTGTCCGAGCCGATCATGATGGCGCCAAAATGCTCGACTAGGTAACGCGCCGTGGGAAGCGTGATGCCAGCCGAATCGTGTTCGGCCAGTCGATCGACATCCGCGCCGTCTTCGCCCCAATAGCGCAGCACGCCGGTGCGAATCAAGACAACGTCGCCGGGCCGCAACACCACATGCTGCCGCTGGATGGCCGCATCGATATCGCTGGGCGTGATCGCGTAACCGCTGGGTAGCGCATCGGCGCCACGTGCCCCGGCAATATCCAACAGCACACCCCGGGCGACGATCGGCGGGATGGTCGTGGCGTCGCATTTTCTCACGCCAAAGTTTCCGCCCCAGTCTGCCTCGCGATAGCCGTTGTACCAATGGTTGTCTTCGCCGATCGTGACATGGCCCAGCCCGTCGATTTGCGTGGCGACGTTATCGCTAATGAACAGCGCACAACTGTGCCATCCCTGCCCGCTGCTATTCACATCGGGCAGGGCAAAGGGTTGATCGGCTTGACGCTTCACCCCTTCGGGTCCGCGAAAGGTCATCACCTCGCAAGGGCTGTGACCGGGCCATTTGTAACTGTTGCGACCGTATCGCACACCCAAGTCGTACACAACACCCTCTTGAGCGATGTTCATGGCCGCGCGAATGGTGCTGGGCCCCATGGCATTCAGCGACCCGATTTCATCGTCGTCGCCCCAAATCCATCCCCAGCCCTTGCCCTCGATCCAACCGCGAATCGATGTCGGATCATCGTCCCGTTGTCCAGAAACAGAGCCGATGCCAGTAAACACCAGCGCCATCACAACCAACGCCGTGAGTGACCCGACGATAAAACTGCGTAGCTGCATGGCGATTCTCCCGGTTATGGACGATTGAACGCATCGAAAACGGCTTGGCCGTTTCCATGTGGCGACGCATTCTAAGCCGGCCATGACGACATCGCAACGAAACACACGCGATGCTTCGACGAACATGGAACGATTCCACGGGAAGCCGCACGCGATGTACATGCCACTGCGGTTCGGCTCCGGCTTCCTCCCTACACGCCCTTGCGGGAAAGACGCATCTTGTCCAATGGCCAAGCCTTGTCTCGTGCAGTTGCCTTCACCTCGTGGTTACCTCCGTCAGGACCCACAGGGGACTTTCACCCCCAATCACTTCACCATGCCCAGCACACCGTCCGCGCTCCGCTTGACGGCACCCTGCATCTCTCAGTAACCGATGCTAGGGCCTCGGCGAATTTCTCACTCACTTGGCTCGATCAGTACCGAGGGGTTTTCGAGCACGAGATAATGTCCGTGGTCGGCGGTGACGATGACTAGGGTGTCGTTCCAGGCGTTGTGCCCTTCGACCCAATCGATTACCGCATCGAAGGCCGCTTCTCCGCTCTTCACCGCACCGATCGAAGCGTCGATGTTGTTGTCGTGGTTTGCCCAATCGACGTCGCCCGCTTCGATCAAGAGCCAAAACCCCCGGGGGTTGGTTTCCAGCACGGTTAGCGCGGCTTCGGTCATGTCGGCCAAGGTTGGGTTTTCACGCAGGTCGGCTTGGCTGTAGTTGTCGTTCATCCGCCGGGCGCCATTCACCGGGTCGAAAGCGCCGTCGGCCGTGCGAAAAGGGAGATGGCCATGATTTCCACCGAAGTACCCCAACAGCCGCTGGCCATTCTTTGCGGCTAGCGATGACGATGTGAGTAGCGCGGTGCGGCCTTCCACATTGGCGCTGCGCTGGACAACCTGATAGCGACCGCCGTGTTTTACGTCGATGGATTCAAGATCGGAATCCGTAAGGTATTGATTGCCCGATACGAAGTTGTCGCCTTGGCGCTTGTCGCGAGAAACATCTTCACCCCAACCAGCGCCCAGCAACACATCGACGCCCGGCAGCGGATCATTGGGATGTGCAACCGATGGCAGTCCCAGCAGGTCGCGGCTGATGTCCTGATAATCGTATCGATGAACGTTGTTGGCATAGGCACAACCGGGCGTGGCGTGGCTAAGGGGCACGCTGGTGACAACTCCCACGGAAAACCCTTGTTGTTGAAAGAGCCGCGAGATTGGTTCTACCGAATGTCCCTGAAAATCGACATTGACCGCGCCGTTGTAGGTCTTGATTCCGCTGAACATCGAAGTGGCCGATGCGGCCGAATCGGTGTACGCATGTTGAATCCTCGCGTCACGACTGGCTGTGATGTAAAGCGGATCGTCGCCCGGCATCCAGGGATAAGGTCCACCCAAACGGGAGACATAGCCGCCGTGGAGTCGTCCGCCGGGATTCGCAACTGTCTGAGTGTCAACGTCGGGCGACGTGCCTTGGTTGCGTGGGCTGGTAACAAAGAAACCGAAGTCGGTCGACGTCCCTCGGTAGTCGAGGAACGACAGCCCGCTGCCACGACCTTCGCTGTATGCAACCTTCTGTAAGTTATGGATCGCCGCAGCCTGAGTGGTTTGCCAATCCATGCCATCGAAGATCAACACGATGATATGTTTTTTTCCGGCGGCCAGCGCCGCGTGTTGCAGTCGGTAGACATCGGTCTGATCGAAATATTCGGCCCCCGGGTTATGTGTCTCCTTGGGTACTCGCCCATACAGTTCTTTGATTCTCTCGGGGGCGCGGTACAGACTGTTGGCACCCTTGAACGCTTCCAAGTTCATGCCGAAGGTGTAGATGGGGATTAGGCGATTGGTGTGTTGGCCCCAGCCGTTGTACTTGTCGAGTTTCGCGCCCCATCGCCCCCACGCGGCGTGGCCGTTAGCCATCGCATCGGCTTGTAGCTGTCGCAAATGATCGGCCCGAGTGGTCGCACCGCAAAGAGTAACGCATAGGGCAATGCCAACTGTAAGAGAGAAACATCGCTGGCGATTGAAGGTTGCTGGGAATTCGAGAATACATCGTTTCATTTGCCGTGTTCTATCTCCAAGTTTTACTCGCCTTCGTGACCAACTGATCCTATCGCCATTATCCCTTAAGCCCACTGGTCGTGAAACCCTCGACAAACGTTCGCTGCGTAAGCAGAAACAACACCACGATGGGCATGGTAAACAGTACGGCGGCGGCCAGCAGCAGTGCTGTTTGGCTCGAATAGGAACTCACGAATTGTTCGAGCCCGTAGGCTAGCGGAAAACGGGCCGGATCATTGAGATAGAGCAGTGGTCCGCTGAAGTCGTTCCATGCGGCGATAAATTGAAACAGGGCCACGGTGGCCAGCGCCGGTCGACTCAAGGGTAGCACGATTCGCCAAAACACGGCCCATTCGCCACACCCGTCGATGCGTGCCGCTTCAGACAATTCCTCGGGAATGGCGAGAAAGAATTGCCGCAACAGAAAGATGTAGAAGGCATCGCCAAGAAAAGTCGGCACGATCAAAGCGGCAAGCGAGTCGTACATTCCCAGTTCTCGCAAGAGCAGAAAACGAGGAATCATCGTCACGTGCCAAGGCAACAGCATGGTGGCGATCATCACGGCGAATAGAAACCGACGCCCGGGCCATTGCAAACGTGCCAAGGCATATGCGACCACCGTACACGAACAGAGCGTTCCGATCACGCTTCCCGTACACAGCACAAGCGAATTGCGGAGGTACTGAAAATACGGCATGGCTTCAACGGCGTCGCGATAGTTACTCAGGCGCCACTGGCGTGGAAGGATGCGGTGCGGTTCGGAGGTGAGCTGTTCTTGAGGCTTCAGCGACGAGAGCACCATCCACACCATCGGCGTGGCGAACACCAGCGCCATCATTAGTAACAAGGCATAGCCCAACGGATGCGGCTTAGCGTTCATGCTTGAGCACCTCCAGCAACCGCTGCTGCACACGTCGCGTTGCTTCTTCTAGAACCGTTCGCGGATCGGCCCCTTCGTACATGACCGCCATTGCAGCTTGGCGGAGTTGATCGTCGTAATACTGCGCGACCGGAATCGCCGGCCACGGCACTTGATTTTCACTGGCCGCCAGACGAACGAACGTGGCGAAGTCGGGATGGTCTTCCAGGTAGTGTTGAAACTCGTCCTGAGCCACGACTTCCGACGAAGCCGGAATCCAACCCCCGGCAACACACGCCCGCGCGGCTTCGGCTTCGTTTCCTCCGAAGCCGGACCAAAACTTCATGAACTGCCACGCACCGTCGGGGTTCTTGCAACCGCGTGGCACGACGAAGAAGTTTCCGTTCACCCAACCGGCGTCTGTTAGTCCATCCTTGGTCTTCGGCAGTGGCACGACCCCGATACGCGGCGCCGGTCGACTGTTGGCTTTGGCCGCTTCGACCGCGGCTTCAATTTCACGAACCCGCCACTGCCCGTCCATGAGCATCGCATACCGCCCCTCCAGCAGCGGGAAGGCTGCTCCGGTCAAGGCTTGATCTCCCTGGCGGAACGCCAACAGTGCGTCCGCGCCATAAAGACGGCTGTACGACGCCATCCACCGCAGTGCCCGAACGATTGGTTCACTGTCGGCGGTGACGCGCCCCGTTTCGGCGTCGTAGAAGTGTCCGCCGAACACAATGCCCCAAGCCCACAACCTTCGCGAGTCGGGCACATAGCCATAACTCCGCCGCCGACCATCGCTCCCAGGTGTGGCAATAAGCCGTGCCAGTTCGTCAAGCTCTTCGATCGTGCCGGGCGGATCGCGTCCGAGTTCTTCGAGCACGCGTTGATCGTAGTACAGCGCACGCACATCAAGCCCGTTGCACAGCGCATAGAGGTGGCCATCGAAACTTCCCAAGGCCCGTGCCGCGGGGAACAGCCACGCTTCGAGGGCCGCGATTTCTTGCGGCGGCGCTAATTCGTTCAGCGGCGTGAGGGCCCCACGAATGGCCCAGTCGGCCACCACGGGATCGTCCTGATTCATCAAGTCGGGCGGGTCGCCTCCGGTCACGCTTAAGAAGAATTTCAAATCCAAGTTCGCCCCGGGCATTGCGACCGGGCGAACATAGTGTTCCGTCTGCGAAGCATTGAAGCGGTCGACGATCTCTTCCACGATTGCCCGATCTCGACCGCCCCAGAAATGCCAAAACACCACTTCCCGGCAGCCATCGGGAAGCGGCTTCGCGGGTCCCCCAGGCGCGAAGAGTGCGGGCACAACGATCACCAAGGCAACGATCGATAATGCGATGCCGCGTGCCACGCCCGATATTGAATACCTGTCTCTCAACGCGTTCCTCCGGCATAGTAGACCCAGGCACGTGAAGAGCGAAACAGAAGCGCGGTCGTTACGACGATCACCACGAACAAGGCCCAGGCCATGGCCGATGCAAAGCCCATGTCTAGCTCTTTGAACGCGGTAAGAAACAGGTGCAAAGAAAGTACACGCAGCGATCCCAGCGGTTCGCCCATTCCGTCGCTAACGATGTACACCTGTGTGAAAGCCTGTACGGATTGGATGAGGCCCATCACCAGGTTGAAGAAGATGACTGGCGAGAGCATCGGCAGTGTGATGTGCCAAAACCTTCGCGCCCGATTGGCTCCGTCAAGCTCGGCGGCTTCGTACAATTCGCGAGGCACATCTTGGAGTGCCGCGAGGTAGATGATCATGAAGTTGCCCATTCCCCAGGCAGACATCAGGGCGAGTGCATCTTTTGAGCCGACGCCCGCGGTGCCGCGCAACCAATCCAGCGGCCACAACGCCACGTGTGGGCTTTTGAACCAGTCGGGACCAGCGATCCCCAACCAAGACAAGGCATAGTTGGCCAATCCGTCACGCGGATCGAGCAGCCACAGCCACAGCACGCTGGCGGCCACCACGGGCACGACCGACGGCAAGAAGAACACGGTTCGGAATAGCGCGCGAAAACGTATGTCCCAAGACAGCATGACCGCCAGAGCTACCCCTAGCGCAATCGACAGCGGCACCGACACCAGGGCAAAGTAAGCCGTGTTCCACAGCGCGTTGGCAAATTGCCCACCGTGGATCAACTCGTCGAGCAACCGTCGATAGTTTTCCGTTCCAATCCACTCGGGGGCGGAAAGAAGGTCGTATCGACAAAAGCTCCAGTACAGAGAAGCGATGAAAGGATAGAGAATCAGTACCGTAAAGCCGAGAAGCCAAGGGCTAACGAAGAAAATCGCCGCTGGCAACTGCCGTCGATCGACCGCGCCCGGTTGTCGCCGTGGGAGCTGTCTGTCTCGCGAATTTCCGTGCGTTGATTGCGGCAATGGGTCGCTCGTAGCGGATGACCAAGTTTCGGTCGTGCGTCAAATGCGAAAACGACCTATATTATCGTATTACGCCACCGGAGCGACCGGTCTCCAGAAAATCGTCGAGCTACCGGATGAGCGGTCACATTCTTGACCGCCCGGGAGCTACTGATCGAGGGAGGTGTTCACTTGTCCGATGCTGTCTTTCGTCGCCGCGCATGATGAAGCCGATTAACATCAAGAATGCGAGCCGCCGCTTCACTGCGTCTCGCGACGAGAACGGGGTTCCTCACATCCGCGCGGCAACCTTCGCGGACACGCTCTACGGCTTGGGCATGATGCATGCATCGGACCGCCCCACGCAAATGCTCTTCGGTCGGGCCGTGGCCGCGGGACATTCGGCGGAAGCGATCGCCGATAGTCCTGAACTCTATGAGACCGATTGCTTCTTCCGAAAAGTTGGCCTGCACCTCGATCTCGATCGCGAAGTTGATCAATTCGACGACCGTTCCTTCGGGCAATTGACCGCCTATTGCCAGGGAGTGAATGACGGCCTGAAACAATCGTGGCGATCGCTTCCCATGTGGGCGACCGGATTTCAGCCCGAACCATGGAACCAAAAAGCCGTGTTGCTCATCGGCAAGCTGCTGAGCTTCGGAGGGCTAGCTATCGGTCAGACTCAGAACGAACGACTCGTTCTCGAACTGATTCATGCCGGTGTGAGTGAGGACCGCTTGAAGGAACTATTTTCACCGGTGCTAGACGACGCCGATTTCGACTTACTGCGGCAGGTTAATCTAAGCCGGCAGTTGTCTGACGAGGCGTTGGAGTTGATCACGGACTTGCCGCGCCTCGCCGGAAGCAATGCCTGGGCTGTCTCCGCCGACCGCAGCGAGACCGGGTCGGCCTTGATGGCATCGGACCCGCATCTTGAAGTCAACCGATTGCCCTCGATTTGGTACGAATGTGCGCTGGCGTGGGAAGACGACTTCGTGATGGGGGCCACGCTGCCTGGTTGTCCGCTGTTTGCCACCGCGCGCACGCGCAACATCGCCTGGGGTGTCACCTATCTGCGGGGCGACAATAGTGATTTCTTTATTGAAGACTGCCGCGCGGTTGTCGATGAAGAAGCCAGTGGCGAGGAACGCGTGCAATATCGTCGCGGCGATACATGGCACGATTTCAAACCCCGCGATGAAACGATGTGCCGCAAGGGCCAAGAGCCCGAGACACTCCGGTATTTCTACAACGATGTCGGCACGCTCGATGGTGATCCTCTGAAAGACGGGCCCGGCTATTATCTTTCGTGGAAGTGGACCGGCGAGTATCTCGGTGCCGGCCGCTCGATAGCAACCTGGCTGGAGATGATCGATTGTCGAACAACGCTTGAGGCGCTCGATGTCATTCGCGAATGTCCCCAGCCCACGCTGTCGTGGATCGTGGCCGACACCGAAGGGCACATTGGGCGACAGGCCAGTGGATGTTTTCCACAGCGGGCCCCGCGTCACAACGGCGTGATTCCGCTTCCCGTGTGGGACGAAGAGAACCATTGGCAAGGCGTGATGCCCACAACGCTGTTGCCACGAATATACGACCCGCCCGAGGGATTCGTTGCCGCGGCGAACGAAGATTGCAATCCCCCCGGAGGCCCCACGCTCATCACGTTGCCGGTTCCCGAATGGCGAAAACTACGCATTGACGAGCGTCTAGCGGAATTGCCGCAGGCCACTGTCGAAGACATGCAGTCACTTCAATACGACGTCATTAGTACGCAAGCCCGCGAGCTGTTGAAGATCTTTCTTCCGCATATGCCCGAGGGACCGATCAAAGATCAGCTTGCCGCATGGGATTGGAACTACGCGCCAGAGAGTGTTGAGCCGACCATTTTCCAGCGTCTGTACCGCAATGTACTGCTGGAAATTTTTGGTGAAGAACCAGACGAACAAGGCGGTATCGGCTGGCGGCGGATGCTGTATCTTGGCTCACGGATCGGCTTTTCCACCACCATCATCGAATGCGTCGATCGACTGCTACACAAGGAAGAATCGGCCTGGTGGCACCATCGGGATAAGGGCCAGATGATTCGCCACGCCGCTGAGAAACTCGTCGGTCTGCAATTCGAGCCCTGGTCGGTCACCAACGCCTTCTACTTTTCAAACCGCTTCTTTGAAGACCGGTTCGTTGGCCGGGCACTCGGTTTCCACACCGCCGACATGCCGATGCCCGGCTGTCATGCAACACCCTTCCAGGGGCATCTTCTGCGGTCCGCCACCCGAGAGACCACATTTGCTCCCTCGTATCACTTCGTCGCTGATATGTCGACCGACGAGGCGTGGACGAATCTGCCGGGCGGACCCAGCGAAAGCCTGTTCTCCCGCTGGTATCGCAGCGATTTGCAGCGGTGGTGCGACGGGGAATACAAACGCATCGCCATCGAGTAGCCGCTGCAAGCCTGCTCCCGCGTCCTCGATGTCTTCTGCTTGCGCCGACAATGCGGGTTGTGCGGTGACAGGTCGCTTTGAAGGTGACCGTTTCAAAAACTCACCATCCCAGCTACCGCCAGCCAGCAACGTTTGAGCTAATCTTTTACTGCCGAGGTGTTTAACCCAGGTAGGTCAGGCTGTGCCTGACGATGAATCCGTGCCAACATCGCAAGCACAAGTAGGATGGGTGCTCGCACCCATCTTTCCGATTTACGAGCGATTGGCTACGACATGGCATGATAGTGACACGGTCAAGGCTGACGATGGGTGCAAGCACCCGATCCTACACTCCCCACCACGTTCCTGCACCAAGATCCACAATGCTGCAACAAGACTCTTTTGAACGAATCGTCGAGCGAGCCCAGACGCTTTACACGTTGCCTTCGGTCGCTGCCGATGTGCTGATGCTGACCAGTGGCGAGGAAGTTGATGCCGGGAAGATCCGCGCCTGCATCGAGAACGACCCCGCACTGGTGGTTCGCCTGCTCAGGGTTGTGAACAGCTCGCTGTTTGGGCTGAGCCAGCCGGTACACGATTTAGGCCAAACGCTAACGCTGCTGGGTATCAAACCACTGAAGCTGTTGGTGCTTGGGTTCAGCCTCCCCGATCGGTTGTTTACCGATCTCTCCGTGTCGACGCTCGAATATTACTGGAGAACCGCGCTGACCAAGGCGGTCGCCGCGCGGGAGATTAGCGAGTCAATCTGGAAACGACCCGGCGACGAGGCCTTTCTAGGGGGACTACTCCACGATTTGGGGCTGTTGGTACTGATTCAGCAGATCGGCAATCCGGTCATCGATTTCATCACTCGCACGATTGAAGAGCGGGCCGAGCTGACGTCACTCGAACGTGAACTATTGGGGTTCGACCACGTTCAACTCACCTCACGGTTGCTCACGCAGTGGAATATGCCGGCGCCCTTGATCGAGGCCATCGCATTATCGGAACTGCCGCCGGAAATCGAGACGCTCGACCCACCCGATCGTACGTTGCCTTACATTCTTCATCTGGCGGGGCTCGTCACCCGGATGTTGGTCGACGAAGACCCCGCGGCGCTCCCCGAGTTGCTTGCGACCGGAGACCGACTGCATCACGCCTTGACTCAGGAGAAACTGGAAGACCTTGTCGAACGGGTCGAGGATAACGTCGGGCAGTTGTCCGAGGTTCTCTCGCTCGACCTACCGACGGGTCTCCGCTATCGAGACATCGTGGCCACCGCCCATCGTCAGTTGTCCATCGCGGCAACCGAGGTGACCTCGGAACTGCTTCAGCTTCGAGTTGGGCGAATCGAGAGCCTGAAAGTGATGGACGAGATGCAGACGATGGCGCAAGCGGTTCGCCAATTGGCAAGTGAACCGAATCTTCCAGCAACGGCAAACGATGCCGCATCGAAAGATCCTTCGACTTCGCAAGCATCAACACCCCAAACGCAAGGCGACGGTTCAACGACAACGGTTCCCACAGTTGCCACCGACGATGTTCGGCTCAATGCACACTTGACCGCGGCGGTCGCCGCCTGTCGCCAAGCCCGCTGCCCGCTCAGCTTGTTATTGATCGACCTCGATCAATACGAGACGTTGATCTTTCAACTGGGCGTTGAAAAGAGCCGTCAAATATTTGAAGACGTGCAGAAGCTGTGTCGACAGATTGACCAACCTGGCAGCCGTTGCCTTACCGTGGGTGATATGCGTTTGGCCCTGATTGTGCCGAACTGCGATCGGCAGCAGGCGGCCCGGCTGGGAAAAGAATTGGCCAAGGCGGTGCGAGACTGGGCTCAATCCTCGCCAGCCGATGGAGACGCCCCCGCGGCGACGATCAGTGTCGGGGCGACGACGGTGTCTTGCGTCTCGAAGAACTTTCCCTTTCGCGATCTGCTTGAAAGCGCCGACCGCTGTGTGTACGCCGCCCATTGCAGCGGCGGCGATGCCGTGAAAAGCATCGAAATCTATTGACGTTCGCCCCGCTTTCGCAAACATCGGCCGGGGACGACACACCGCTCGGACATTGTGCCGTCCGATCAACATCAAGGTTTTTCATGCTTTTTTCACAAGATTGTTGCTGTTTGAGCGACCTTCGGGCGTAGTGCCAACGTATCGGTATATGGTATGTTTGGTGGTTGCTCACCTTCCTCGGAACTTCGTCTCCCCGGTGCGTCATACGAATGGAACAAGGTCGTCAGAACCCCGCGACGCTCGAGGAGCAGTCACTGCCCCTGGAGATGCACGCCGAGGCGATTTCCAGCTACGAAACGCTTCGTCCACAAGCCGAACCACCCCCACAGCGGCGGGTATTGCTTCCGCTGGGGCTGTTCGTTGCCACCTGCTACACAACGTGGCAGGTTGGCGGTCCCATCTACATGTTTGCCGTGATGGGCATTCTGCTCACGCACGAGATGGGCCATTTTCTACAGGCCGTGCGGCACCACGTCCCGGCTTCGCTGCCATTCTTCATTCCCATGCCCACCATCACCGGGACCATGGGCGCGGTCATTGTGCAGGGCGCGAACTCGAACCGCTTACAACAGTTCGATATCGGCATCACCGGTCCACTCGCGGGGTTGGTGGTGGCGATTCCGGTGACCTGCATCGGAATTATGAATGCCACGGTGGCGCCCGTCGTTCCCGAGGGCATGCACGTCATTCACTATGGCGATCCGCTGCTCGTCGAGATACTGATTTGGTGGCTCCGCGATTTACCCTTTGGCACGGAGTTGATCCTGAACCCGTTGCTGATGGCCGGCTGGTTCGGGCTGTTACTCACGGGGCTCAATATGATGCCGTTGAGTCAACTTGACGGCGGTCATGTGGCTTACTCGTTGATGGGGCGGCACGCCCATACGCTTGCCCGCGGACTAGCCATTGCGGCCATCGCCGCGATGGTGATCACCTCGCATTACGAGTTTGTCGTGATGTTGATCTTAGTGTTGCTCATCGGCCTCGATCATCCGCCCACGGCCGACGACAACGTCGAATTGGGCCGCGGACGAAAGATCCTCGGCTATGCAAGTTTGCTAATCCCAATCTTTTGCTTGACCCCGGTGCCGATTTCGTAGAACGAGCGGTGGCTTCTTAAGGCGTGCTGCCAAACGGAATGCTCCTCGAATCTCACGCAGCGCGTGTTGGGATTCGATAGCGCAATAGCAGCCCGGCGAGGATACATGCCCCGCCGGCGATGGTCCACCAGTCCGCCCGGAAACTCCAGGCCAGCCATACCCACAAGGGTACCAACACAGGTTCGCAAAGCGAGATAAGCGAGGCTTCCTGCGGAGTCACGCTTCGCAGACCGTGGACTAGCAGCAAGTAGGGCAACCCCATTTGAAACAGCCCGAATATCGCCAACACGAGCAACTGTGTGAGCGTAGGGCGAATGCCGATATACAGCACGACAGGCAACAGAACCAGCGCCGCAACCAAATGACAGAAGGCCACCAGCCACACGCTATTCTCTTCTCTCAGTGTGTGCATACCGATCACCACGCCGGCATAGAACAAACCGGCAGCCAATCCACAGGCGATCCCAATCTGGTTCGATGAACCTTCGATCCGTGCTTGCGATCCGCCGCCCAGCTCGAAGTAGAGTATCAAAGCCACACCGATGGCCCCCAGGAACAGCGGTCCGCGGTCGTGTCGCGCGAGCGGAGTTCGCCAGATGATGGCCCCCAGCACGAACACCCAAAACGGCGCGGTGTATTGCAACCAAATGGCGTTGGCGGCGGTCGTCAAACTCATCGCTGTAAGATACGTGACGTTCATCGCAATGAACGAGAACCCCAAAGGCACCAGTTGAGGTCGCCATCGCGGTCGTCGCACTGCCGGCAACAACAACAGACCGGCAAACAGTGCCCGCCAGAACGACAACAACGTTCCCCGTACTTCCTCGGGCCAAACGTCGAATAGCGGAGCTTTGGCGAAGAGCCCGCCGGTGCTCCACATCAACGCGGCAGCCAGCACGCAAAGCCGGGCGAATAGGATTTGTCTGCTTGGAGCTAAGGCTGATTCCGAAGATTCACTCATGGCGGCCTATCTTGCCGTGGTTCCGTGGCACAATGCAATGCCACCGTAAAATTTGTTGAACGTCTCAAACTGCAACAGGCGATTGAGTAGAAGTGGCATCCTGCGCGCGACGACTGCGTTGATGGGCCTCGAACGAGACAATAGAAGGCAATTCCCGAGAATCTCCATGTCTGGTGCCAAACGTTACGATTCGATCATCATCGGGGGCGGGCACAACGGGCTGGTCGCCGCGGCCTATCTGGCCCGGGCCGGAAAGACCGTCTGTGTGCTCGAACGGCGGCATCTATTAGGCGGTGCATGCACGACCGAAGAACTTTGGCCTGGCTACAAGGTTTCAACGGCGGCCTACGTCGTGAGCCTGTTGCTACCACAGGTCATCGAGCAATTGCGGCTCAAGCACTACGGCCTCAAGATCCTACCCCGCAGCCCCTCGTCGTTCACGCCGCTACCCGATGGTCGCAGCCTGTTGCTTGGGCCTGAGCCAGGATTGAACGCGCGAGAGATCGCCAAATTCAGCCAGCGCGACGCGGAAGCATATCCCCGCTACGAAGCGCTGTTGGAACGTGTCGCCTCGGTGATCGAACCGGCGTTGATGGAAACTGCGCCCGATCCGGTTCCGCTACCACGGGCGTGGCGAACCATTGGCGTAGCAAAACGTCTTCGTGACACCCGAAAACTGTGGCGCATGGTACAAGCGATGGGGGCGCTGGGCCGCGATGTTCCGGCCGCCATCGAGTTGCTTACCGGTGCGGCCCGCCCGATCCTCGAACGGTGGTTCGAGTCCGACGTGCTGCGAGCCACGCTGGCCACCGACGCCATCATCGGTTCGTTCGGCTCGATCTCAGAAGCGGGCAGTGCCTATGTGCTGATGCACCATGTGATGGGAGAAGCGGGCGGTGCCCGAGGAGTGTGGGGATTCGTTCAAGGGGGCATGGGCGCGTTGTCGGGCGCGATCGCCAATGCTGCGTGTGATCTTGGCGTCGAAATCCGTCGCGAGACCCCCGTTGCGAAGATTCTGGTGACCGACGGCGAAGCCCATGGAGTCGAACTGGAAGACGGCACGCAATTGATGTCTCGATCGGTTGCCTCGAGCCTCGACCCGCATCAAACGTTTGAACGTTTGATCTCTCCCGGCGAGTTGCCCGAGGGATTTCGCGAGGCGGTCAGTCAGATCGACTATGCGTCGGCTTCGGCGAAGATCAACCTAGCGCTGTCTGAACCACCGCAGTTCACGTGCGTTCCCGGCAAAGGCGTCGGGCCGCACCATCATGGCACGATGCACATCGGTCCCTCGATCGATTACCTCGAACGTGCGTACGACGACGCCAAGTATGGGCGGCCGAGCGAGCATCCGATCCTCGAAATGACGATGCCGACCAGCGTCGATACGACCATCGCGCCCGAGGGCCGGCACATCGTATCGATCTTCGTACAATACGCCCCCTATCGTTTGGCCGAAGGCACCTGGGATGAGATCAAGGAGTCGTTCGCCGACCGTTGCATCGAAACGCTTGCCCAATACGCGCCAAACGTGCCCGGGGCCATCTTGCATCGCCAGATTCTTAGCCCATTGGATTTGGAAAGAACCTTCGGCCTAACCGGCGGCAACATCTTTCAAGGCGCAATGACCTTGCGGCAACTCTATTGTCTGCGACCCGTGGTCGGTTGGGCCGATCACCGTACACCCATCCACGGCCTGTATGTCTGCGGCGCCGCCAGTCATCCCGGCGGCGGAGTCATGGGCGCCTGCGGTCTGAATGCCGCCACCGAAATGCTTCGCGATTTATGATGGTTGGGTTCTTGGAGCGAAGCGAAAGCAGTGCCCCCGCGCTTCGTTTGACACCCTACTTTTCGTCAGACACCGGATTGGGATCGTTTGGACCGAAACGGCCGCGATACTCTTCGATGGGGTACTTGCGGCGGTTCTTTACCATCTTTTCCTGCAAGGCTTGCGCCACATCAATGTTCAACGCGTTGGCCATTGCCAGGGTGTAGCAAAGAACGTCGGCCAGTTCGTCACTCACTTCAGCAAGCTGTGCCTTGTCGGTGACCACGCCCTGCGATGCTTCGGGGGTGAGCCACTGAAAGTGCTCCATCAACTCGGCCGCTTCGATGGCAAGCGCCATCGCGAGGTTTTTTGGCGTGTGGAACGGTTGCCAGTCTCGTTCTTCGACGAAGAGGCGCACAACCTCGCGCAGCTCGGCAACCGTTGTTGTGTGGTCAGTCGGTTGGTTCATCGACTTGCAAAACTTCTGGCGAAGGGTCGAAGCCCGGCAATTGCAGTTGCCGGGGACGTGTCACGGCCCGATGGTAACGCGTGCGGTAGCTTTCGGCCAGATGCAGCATCACCTCAAGAACCATCATGTCGGCGCGGTTCATCACGTGCCGGGTGCTGCGATTCCCTAAGCCGCGTAGCAGGTCTTCCAACGCGATAAGATGCAGTTGCATGGTCTGATCCGAGCTCATATCGGCCGTTGAAAACATCTTGGCCAACACGCCAATCTCGTCAACCATATTGCCCGCGCCCATGATGACGTAGGCCCGTAATAACTCTCGATAATGCGTGACGAGCTGCTCGGGTGGTGCGAAATGTGAGTTTGTCGATCTTGCCGGAGTGGGTTGGTCTCCCACCGTGCAAGGGTCGACCGTCGTCGAGCGACCGCGGAGTGATTCCAAGTCGTCGATCAACGCTTGCTGCTGCTCTAGCAATCGCTGGGATTCGTTGCGTTCGAGCTGCAAGCGGTGTTGTTCGGCCTGACGGAGTTGGCGGTTCTCGTAGATCAGCATGTGCCGCTGGATCGCTCGGGCAACCGTCCAAATGAGCGCCCGTGTGGTCGCCATATTCACGCAGACGTAGGCATCCGCCCCAGCTTCATAGGCGAGCGCCGTCAGTTCGTGCTCGCTTTCCACTCCCAAAATCACCACTGGTTCTTCAGAGCCACCACCACGGAGCGCCTCGACCAATTCCAAGGCGTCAAGCTCTCCGGGGTCGTGGCTGATGAGAACCGCGTCGAAGACTTCATCGCGCAATTTCTTTAGCCCTGCCGCGCCGCATGAAACCTCTTCGAGAACGACCTGCGATGCACTGTCGGCGGCGAATGCGTGCGCCAACCAGCCCCCGGTTTGTTGGGGACCCGAGACATACAGCGCTCGAATTCGCGGCGGCAGGCTTCCCTTGCTTCCACATCCCGTGGCAGCGTCGGCCTGCTGAAACATGAGATCCATCTCAGACTTCCCGCCGGCAGCGTACGATTGCCGGTCTTGAGCTGCCGTTGGCAAAATAAGGTCGATGGCACGCCGTGCGGTGGATGCTGAAAAAGAGCCCACCTGGCAATGCGTTCTTCGATAAGCGGGGCGTACTGTATCGAAGCACCGCGGGGGGGTCAATTCCGCCACGCCACATCTTGCCCCGGCCTGCTGGCGACGTCATGCTAGCAGCGGCCGCGGCAACCGGGCTTGCGTGCCGGTGCATGCCTTCTAAAATTGCCGCCGCCCTTAGAAGTCCGTTGAAAAAGACTTGTGTTGGAGAACCGGGTGCCACTGCTGGCTTGCCCAGCAGT
>CAZNXE010000028.1:11790-33041 GCA_964576465.1 uncultured Planctomycetaceae bacterium | reverse complement strand
TCACTCGCCCAGCTTAATCGCAGGCATCCATCACTAACAAGCCTGTGTGAAACCCCGGACGGCGATGTCGCTGGTGTCGACGACAATCGAGTCAACTACAACGTTTCGTCACGCACGTTTTCGTTCCACTGGTCTGCCGTGGCGGCGATTTGTTCAGCGGCTAGCGACTCGACGAGATTCGTTGGATCGTCGAACTGTAGTGATCTAAAAATCTCTTCATGGGCAGCATTCGATTCACTGGACGCAACAGGCACCGACACGCCCGGAGAAACATCGACTGCGGATTGAAGCCGTGACCGTTGGAGTGGCGACGTTAATGCCGTCTCGTTTTCACGCTGGCGGTCAATTTGATAATCCACTGGAACGCCCAGTTCGATCGTATTCGACGCGACGCTCTGGAGTGCATTCAGCGATGCACTGCTGTCCCAATCGCCGGTCAGCGGAACCCAGCCGGGAACGCCATATTGGAATGGCGGGACATCGGCGACTCCGGCAAAATTCACATCGCGAAGATAGAACGTGGCGCTCGCAGGGTCCATCACGCCGATCGTATCAATCCCGTCATCATTCCAATCGCCGGTGATCGGCAACCAACCCGGGGCGCCGAAATTGAATGCCGCGATATCGGCGGGGCCAGAGCTGTTGAAATTGCGGAGAAAGAATGTGCCCGTTCCAGCGTTGAACACACCAATCGTGTCGGTTTGATCGGCATTCCAATCGCCAGCAAGTGGTATCCAACCAGGCACGCCATAGTTGAACGTGATATCGGCCACGCCGACGTCGTTGGTGTTGCGGAGAAAGAACGTGGCCGTCGCCGGGTTGTAGACGGCGATCGTGTCCATGCCATTTCCGTTCCAATCGCCGGCCAGCGGTACCCAGCCTGGTATCCCAAAGTTGAACGTGGCGTCGGCCACGCCGGTGTTGTTCGCGTTTCGCAAGAAGAACGTGGCCGTATCGGCGTTGTAGGCCCCGATGGTGTCGGTTCCGTCACCGTTCCAGTCGCCAGCCAATGGAACCCAATTCGGAATGCCGTAGTTAAACACCGGCACATCCGGCACGCCCGAGCTATTTGAATTACGAAGGAAAAACGTGGCCGTGTCAGGGTTATAAACACCGATTGTGTCAGCCTCCTGTGCGGTACCTTGTGCCTGAATCGTGCCATCGATCTCGATGGCTAATCCCGGGAGGACGTCATCCAGTGGAATGGCGATTGATTGGAGCGGAATCAACACACTAGGTGGGATTGTCGTCGCGATTGCGGTGATGCCAAATCCGGAGAGAGCGACGGAAGCGGGGTCGCTAGAAAAATTGACCGTCACGCCCGGCGGCGGCAGTAGGCCCACAATCGGGCCTGTGGCACCCACGATGTTGGCCGTGCCACTGTTGACGGTGAGCTGGGCATTGGTGCCATCGAAACCGAACGTGTTGTTGGCAGTTGCAATCGGGCTACTGGTCAAACTAAACGTTACATTCTGTAACGTGAGGTTCGCGGTTCCCAGGAGACCGAATTCGATGGGAAAGGTTCCGCTGGCCAGCGTCGCAGCGGCACCAACAAAGGCGACCGTTCCATTGCCAGCCCCATTCAACAGAATGTCGGAGGTGATTGTGCCGGTGACCGCGATGTTGTCGACCGTGTCAACTGGAGCACCTGAAAGTGAGACGGTGAGCGACACGGAACTGTTGAAGATCGACATGGTCGACGCCAACACCAGACGCGGTTCGAGAATTTCTGCCTGCATGACACAGGTCTCGAGGCAATTGTGGCGGTGTCGATACCGCTTTCCGCTTGGGCGTTGAAAGATCGATCCCCTGAACATCTAGTTTGCCTCGTCTGGGTGATGATTCTGTTTCGTGGTAGATGCGAGCGCATCGTCGCGTGTCGTCCATGGTTCCATGGATGAATGCCGCCGATCGGACGATGTTCCGGCCACTCGATCGGGGATGAACCTGCCCTTATCAGATCATACACGGGAGAGGGATGCTAGTCGCCAATTCGGCAACCGCATCGCATATGCCCTATTTTCCACTATCCTGGAGCAAAGCGCACAGTGAAACCCCTCGTCGACGGAACCCCCATCGGCGGCACACGCTCCAGCAGTGAGACTTCAGCATGTCGAAACCATCACGAATTCAGGCGATTCTTAACTTGGCGGCCTTTGCCACTCTCGCGCTGATGCTGTCAGCCGGGGTCCGTGGGGCGGACGAATTGCGACCGAATATTCTGTTTGCATTTGCCGATGACTGGGGCCGCTCCGCAAGTGCCTACCGCCAAGTTGACGGTGTCCCCAGCATGAACAACGTCGTCCGCACGCCAAACTTCGACTGCGTGGCAAAGCGGGGTGTTCTGTTTCGCAACGCATTCGTAAACGCACCATCATGCACGCCATGTCGCAGTTCGATCCTCTCCGGTCAATACTTTTGGCGCACCGGTCGGGCAGCCATTCTGCAAGGAGCCCGATGGAACCCTGAAATTCCTGCCTGGCCCTTGTTGCTGGGAGAGTCGAACTACCATCTCGGCAAGACGTGGAAAGTTTGGAGCCCCGGCACTCCGCCCGATGCACCTTACGGACGGCAAGCACATGCCTATCAAAGTGCCGGCGGCCGGTTCAACCGCTTTTCTCAAACCGCAACGCAACTGGTTGCCGAGGGCAAAACCGTTGAACAGGCTAAGCATCAACTTCTGAATGAAGTTCGCGAAAACTTCACCACCTTTCTCGCCGACCGCGAAGGGCAGCAACCGTTTTGCTATTGGTTTGGGCCAACCAACGTGCATCGCAAATGGGTCAAAGGTTCCGGAAAAGATTTATGGGGTATTTCGCCAGAGTCGCTCAAAGGTCTGTTGCCGCCGTTTCTGCCTGACGTCCCCGAAGTGCGTGAAGACGTGGCCGATTATTGTGGCGAAGTTCAAGCCTTCGACGCCGCGTTGGGCATTCTTTTGGATGAGCTGGAGAAGGCCGATCAACTCGACAAGACGCTCATTGTCATCAGCGGCGATCACGGTCCGCCCGGGTTTCCGCACGGCAAGTGCAACCTTTATGACTTTGGCACCAAGGTTGCGCTGGCCATTGCCGGTCCCAATGTCCAAGGCGGTCGCGTGGTGGACGACTTTGTAAGTCTCCCCGATCTGGCCCCTACGTTTCTGGAAGCCGGAGGCGTTGACCTGCCGGAGGTAATGACCGCTCGCAGTTTGTGGCCTGTGCTGAACTCTGATCGCGACGGTCTCGTCGACCCAAGCCGAACATGGGTTCTTAGCGGACGTGAACGTCATGTGGCCTCAGCGCGTGCAGGCCATTTGCCCTATCCCCAGCGAGCCATCCACACGAAAGACTACACGTTTGTCATCAACTTCCGTCCTGAGCGATATCCGCTGGGCGATCCTTATCGTCTGGAAGGCAACGACCCTCCGACAACACAAGAAGTGACCGAAGACACATTTGCCACGCTGCCCGACGAAGATGCGGGGCCGACCAAAGCGTGGCTCGTCGAGCATCGCAATGATCCCCACTGGAAACAATCCTTCGACCACGCCTATGGCAAGCGGCCACGAGAGGAACTGTTCGATTTGAAGAAAGATCCGCATCAAATGCACAATGTTGCCGCTGATGCCGAGTACGCCGCGATCGTCGCCAAGTTACGCGAGAGGCTGATGGATGAACTGCGGCACTCCAAAGACCCCCGCCTCGTCGACGACGGTCAATTCTTTGAGACACCCCCAATGGCCGGCCCACTCCCAACAGGCGCTCGTCGAGGGAAACGAAAACGGTAAGCATCTTTGGCCAAGGGAGGTGTTTGCTTAGGTGCCGAACAGGTTGGTCTGTTCTTCGTCGGTTTCGGCATCGCTGACGAGATCGTCGAAGAAGTTGTAGAGGAACCAGTCCATGTCCGTGCCACCAGTTAGTGTGTCCGCGGCGCCGTCGTCGAGGACCGTGAGGCCGGGGGTCAGGAAAGTGAACCCGTTGAGGCGAATACCGGTGCCGGTGCCTGAGAGGTTAGCCACCCGGGTTGCGTAATCTCGACCGGAAAGCCATTCGTTTTGGATCGCAAACATTGCCGCGGGAGTATGAAGGAAACTAAATCGATCGCCGACCAGCAGATCCTCGCCGTCGCCACCATCGAGCGTGTCGGCTCCGAGAAAACCGAACAACAAGTCGCGTCCGCTGCCGCCTGATAAGAAATCATTGCCATCAGGCGATCGTAGACCGCCCAGCAAGATATCGTGCCCTGCTTCGCCGAGGAGTGTATCGTTGCCAAACCCACCGGCGAGCACGTCGTTGCCGTCGCCGCCCTGGAACTCAACATCGATCGACAGGAACTGGGCTGCGAGAATGTCTCGGCCAAACAGCGCATTGTTCCCTTGTGTATGGGCGATCACGCGACCTGTAACACCGCTGAAGACGTCAAGCTGATTGACCAGCGTGGCGTTCTCAGTTTGCGTGAAGACAAGCACACGCTCTGGCCCAGCCGGCAAGAAAAACACGACGTCCACACCCGGCGTGCCGCTATAGACCAGATTGGTGAGCGTCGGGTCCACCGCATCAGGCAGCAACGCAAAGGCAACAATATCAACCGTCGCCTGCACCATTTCACTCACACCGCCATCCTGGTCGACAGCCCAAGCCTGAAACGTCGGCGAGTCGGTTTCCGCAAACGCATGCGTCACCGTAACCTGAGCACCGCCGAAGAACGATTCATCGGCCGCGCCGTCCAGATTCCAATCAACATTCCAGGTGAAGCCGGCTGCTTCATCCGGCGCGACATCGGAAGCTGTCAGCGTGATGGTCTGTTCGAGATTGCGGAAGGCCAGTGGGGGAGCGGAAATATTTACCACGGGGGCCGCGTTGGGGCCACTGGAATCGAAACGGAACAGCTCCGAACCTAGTTGAGGATCGACCCGCGCGTAGTAAAGGGCATCGTTAAACGCGATAAAATTTTCGACGCGTTCAAACCGCGGACCCGTGACGTCCGCTTCATCGACCAGGAAAGTGCCAGCGGTCTCACCGTCGCTTCGCCACAAGCCGCGGGAGGTTCCATCGACTAGTTCTGCCGGGAAGTACAACACTGTGTGACCGTTCTCGACGATCGAAGTCCCGGCTCCTAGAACTATCAAGTCGGCGACTTTTTGCGTTCCTTCAACGGTTCCATCCGTTTTCCACAATTCTTTTCCGTATTGATAAAACAGTTCATCGTCGGTGACGGCAACCTTGAAAAGGGAGGATTCATTGCCGGGGCGGGGGGCAAGCTCCTGCAGCATTTGGCTACCCGTCTCGGTACCGTCGGTCACCCACACTTCATGACCTACGGCGGCGTCCACCGTAATGATGTAGCGGCCGTTTATCGCCCCTATCAGAGAATTGAATGCAGGCAAAATGTCGTTGAGAAATTGCGTTCCCGCGACAGTCCCGTCGCTGATCCACAGTTCACGAGGATTGGTCTCGCTCCTTCTATCTAAGAACAGGCGATCACCTTCCAGGGTGATGTTGTTGAATCCACCGTTGCGAATATAGCCGAATCCACCCTCGATAATCTTCTCGGTACCCTCGGGTGTTCCATCGGTTCGCCATACGTCCCCGGAATAATTCACAAAGTACAAGCTGCTCTCGAAAACAGTCAATCTAAGCGCCCCCATTCGCTCCGGGTCGAGTTCAACCAATTCTCGAGTACCGATAACCGTCCCGTCACTTACCCACAGATGCCATTTCTTATCTACGTCGCGTGAAGTGAAGAAGAGTAGATCCTGATAGTACGTCAGGTCCGAAACAAGTCTTCCACCCAGTGAGAATGTGCCTGCGGCGGTTCCGTCGCTTCGCCACAGGGCATCGTTTGCGGTAAACAACAAGCCCCCAGGGCCCTCAGTCAAGTAGTTGTCTTCGTCACTAACGGCACCCGATGTACCGGGCGGCAAGTCTTGCACAGGACGTGTTCCGGCGGTTGAGCCATCGGTCACCCACAGCTCTCGTGGCGTTTCTTGTCGTTCCGCGGTGAAAAACAATTGATTACCAACGATCTCAAAGTCGCGAGGGTTGGACGGATAAGTAAGGGAGCCGATATCAGCCACCAACTGCGTCCCTGTCACGGTTCCATCGCTGCTCCAAAGCTCCTGTCCTGGCAGGCTGCTTCTCTCTGAGAAGAAGAACTTGTTGCCCACGACAGACCCGAAACCGAAGGAATCGCTTTCGAGAAGTTCGACGGTGCCCGACGATGTCCCGTCGCTGGCCCACACCTTAATCTGGTCCAAATAGTCTTCATATGACGTGGTCAGAATAAAAATATTCTCACTGGTGGCAAGCGTCAAAAGCGCGAGATCCCCTTCGGGCAATGTCACCAATGCGTTGGTGCCTGAGACGGTCCCATCGGTGCGCCACAGATCGAATTGGAAAGGGTTTGACGGGTTGGTAGGCACGAAGAAAAAGAGTTCGCTGTCTGTCGCGGCGATTTGTGTAGGACCAGGGCTGTAGAGTCCCGGCGTCAAGAGGTTCGGTGTGTTGGGAACCCGTTGTGTTCCCGTCAGCGTGCCGTCGGTCATCCACAATTCAGGGTCGTTGTCGGAATCGGTGCGGGCAACGAAATAAAGCGACTCGCTGGTGGTGCTTAGTTGCACGAACCCAACCAGTGCAAATTGGTCTATATAGTAACTTCCTAACAAGCCGGACTGTGGACCGGGATTGACGTCGATAACCAATTGTGTGCCTGCCTCGGTACCGTCGCTCTTCCACAGTTCTCGCCCATACTCTGAATTGGTGGGCGTGAAGTACAGTTCCCCGTTGAACTCAACTAAGCTCGGAACAGTATATTTCGAGGAATAGAAGCCATATTCATAGACTTCGACATTGAGACTGCCGATGTGCCCGGGGACGATGTCTTTGACAAGAACCGTTCCGGCATCGGTTCCATCGGTCTTCCACAACTCACTGCCGTGGACCCGATCGCCGGCGATGAAGAAGAGTTCGTCGCCGACGAGCGTTAAGTTTTTGGGGGACGAACCAAATACACCTGGGTTGATATCCTTGACAAGGGTTGTCCCGTCGGCCGTGCCGTCGGTTTTCCAGAGTTCCTGACCGCTATCGCTTTGCCTTGCAACGAAGAACAACTCATTCCCTAACGTGATGCCGGGGCCGTCAACGCTGCGAGCGGTACTCGCAATGACCACAATGTCCTTGAGCTTGACCGTCCCCGATTCCGTTCCGTCGGTTTTCCACAAGGACCGTTCGTTCGCGGCGTCTCTTGCATAGAACAGGATCGTCTCACCCAGAGCACCAAGCGGATACACAGAGGAGCCCTCTGGACCGGGCACGATATCGGCAACGAGTTTCGTCCCAGCTTCCGTCCCGTCGCTTCGCCACAGCTCGTCACCGGCGATACCGTCGTCGGCACGAAAGTACGCGATGCCGTTGATGTCGATCAATCGCGAAGGATTGGACGAATTCGTGACATCATTGATGTCCAACACCAACTCCGGAGCGGCAGCCAGTAGACGGCGATCTTCCAGCGGCTCGAATCTGAGACTGGCAGAGCCGTGCCCTGCGAGTTGCTTTGGAACTCGGGCCGGCCATTTCATTCCAAGGCTGCCCATTCTGTCCCAACCCAGCCGTCGTCGATTCGTCATTGCCCACCGTCCGTTACTTTCACATATGATTGTGCGGTACTTATTAAGATCAGGGCCAAACCACAGTTTGCCATACCGCTTCACCTCCCTACGTATACCAACATCGCAGGGTGCATCAAACTCCGGCCCAAGAAAACAGGCACTTCGGACTTTTTTTTGACAAACATCAGCCAATCGCTGCACGTTGCCTGCAAGTCGGTAGCATTGCAGACGAAGAACCGAGGAAGAACGGTTCCGGGCGCAAGGTGGAGAATCCGGGCGTGCTAGATGCTATCGTCAGAGGAGCCCTACTGCGGTTGTGGTCGGGTTCCGTGCCGCAAAAGGAGATCGTGCCATGAACGCATCGGGCCCACGTCGGCGGAATGTCGAGAAGTATGAGGATCTTAGCGAGGATCTCGCCGGCACCTATCATCGAGCAACAAAGACCGCCGCTGAAAATGTCGAGCCAGGTCTGCTCGAAGGTTACCTTGCCCAGCTCGAAGCCGATGGGTTTGTCGTGTTGGAAGATGCGATCTCTTCAACAAATGTTGCGCAGGCGAAGGCCGCAATCGAGCCATTGCTTGAGCTGCTGGGGCGCAACAATTTTGAGGGCTTGAAAACGCAACGGGCCTATTCACTGCTACAGAAGACGCGAGCGTTGGATTCGATCGTCGCACACTCTGTCGTGCTTGCCATTTTGGAGAGGATGCTCGGCGAGGCTTTGCTGTCTGCGTGCCTTGCCATCAACATTTGCCCTGGCGAGGATGCCCAGCTTCCTCATTTCGACGACGGGTTTTATCCGCAACAACGACCGCGCAAGGCGCTCGGCATCTCGGTCATTTGGGCGCTCGATCCATTCACCGAAGCCAACGGAGCCACAACCGTGTGGCCCGGCAGCCATCGGTGGGATGACGAGCGAAGACCAACACCAGAAGATCCCCACTTTCCGGCGACGATGGCGGCGGGTTCGGCGATCGTGTTTTCCGGCACGCTGTGGCATGGCGGAGGAGCCAACCATTCGAGCAAGTCGCGCCTCGCATTGACCACACAGTACTGTGCTCCCTGGTTGAGGACACAGGAGAACATGTCGTTGGCCGTCTCGCCCGCTACCGTCGCAGGGCTTAGCGAGGAACTTCAAACGCTGCTCGGCTACGCGATTCATCCCCCATTCATGGGACACGTAAACGGCATGCATCCCAAACGCCTGCTGGAGGAGCGGGAGTGAGGCAGGTGCAGCTAACTTCCCAGCACTTCTTCGATCGAATCACCAAGAATCTGCACCATGCGGTCGATGGTGGGCTCTTCGACGGTGAAGCAGGGGGCCAGAAGATAGACGTCGCCGCGAAGCCGGGTGAACAATCCTCTGGCTTGTGATGCTGCATGAACTCTGGCGCCAACTTTTTCTTCCGCCGGAAACTCTGCCTTGGTGGTCTTGTCGGCGACCAACTCAACGGCACACATCAATCCTTGGCCGCGTACGTCGCCCACGTTGGGGTGCGACTCTAGTGTGCGAAGCCCTTTCAACAATCGCTCGCCCATGGCCGCGGCACGCTCGGGAAGGCATTCCTTCTCCAATACGTCCAGCGTGGCCAAAGCAATCGCGCATCCGACGGGATGACCCGAGTAAGTGAACGCATGCATCCACGTTTGCGGGCCAGTGGCGTGATCGATGGCTGAGGCGATCTTATCGTTCACACCGATCCCGCCCAGCGGAAAGTAGCCGCTGGTAATCCCCTTGGCGAAGGCGACGATATCGGGCTCAATTCCGTAACGAGACAACCCGAACCAATCGCCCGTGCGGCCAAATCCGGTGATCACTTCGTCGGCGAGTAGCAACACGTTGTAGCGGTCGCAAATCTCTCGAATTCGCGGCCAGTAATCATCCGGCGGCACGATCACACCGCCGGCGCCTTGCACGGGCTCGCCCAAGAAACCCGCCACGGTCTCGGGGCCCTCGCGAATGATCGCTTCTTCCAACAGATCGGCGGCGATTTGACCGTCGGTGCGGGGGTCGTCGACGGCGATGTGCGTGGGGCGTTGGAATCGATACGGGTACGGACCCTCGATATGGATGAACCCCGGCGTTCGCGGCTCGAACATCGGCCAATAGGACGAAATGCCGGTGGCCGACATGGCAGCCAGCGTCACTCCGTGGTAACCCCAAATGCGACTGATGATTTTATACTTGTCGGGCGATCCAGCCGTCTTCCAAAAGAAGCGGGCCGTTTTGAATGCCGATTCGTTCGCTTCCGCGCCGCCTGAGGTAAAGAAGAAGCGGTTGATGCTGGGGTAGCAAAGCTCTGCGAGCCGTTGCCCCAATTCGATGGAGGGGCGATTGGTGCTACCGGCATAACCAGTGCTGTAAGCCAACTGCGACATCTGCCCGCTGGCCGCATCGACCAACTCGCGCCGACCATGCCCAAGAACAACATTCCACAGCCCGGCGAGACCGTCGATGAACTCATTTCCATCGCTATCGATCAAGGTCGAGCCACGACCTTCGGCCCAAACGTGCGCATGTTCTTGGGCCGCGCGTTGATGCAGCGAGTGAATCAGACACGCTTGGTCACGTGTCCGATCTTCGGCAAGCGATTCTTGAGGCATCGTTGGCGGGTCCTGCTCATTCGGGGCATGGGACTGGAAAACAGACCCATTCTATCGCCACCAACAAGGAGAACAACGCGCGACGGCACGTCACAAGACGTTCAAGCGAAATGCGATCGCCCTCCGTTTTCGCACCACGATGGTCCGAAGAAAATTGCCCGTCGAGGTGGCCGCGTCAGGATATCGCAGCCACCTCGATAGACAAAACACGGGAAGGAGATCACGCGTGAATTGTGGTGCGGGACGACCATCGCCGGGCGAACATGCACTGGCATGTTTGGCCATGCGCCATCCGCATGAATGTTGTTCCGCACACCGCTTATAAGGCGGGGCCAGGGACGACCATTTCGCCGCCACCTTGGATGTATGGTGCGCTGTTGTAGGCTCCACCACCGTAGGACGATCCGCCACCGTAAGGTGTCGCTTCGCAAGGTGCGGGGCCGCATGGATTGTTACGTTTGCAAAGATGTCGATCCAACGCTTCGCAGCCAGTCATACCAGCCATCAAGATCGTTGCAAACAGTACAGCGAGAAGCCTCTTCATGGTTCCATTCTCCGAAATAATCGACATCAACACGGTGTCGAGATTGTGGGTCAGGCAAATCTACATCACTACGAATGATGTGCAAACGAAACACGAATATTTTTTTCCACGCCCCATTTCGTTTTTGCCACACCGAGTCGATTTACCGTGTAGACTTCTGAAGCAACACAGCGGCCGTCCACGAGGGAACGGCTGGCGAAAGGATACCCACGGCGGCGACAGTCGACGCTCAAAGCGTTTTCGTGTACCTGTTGAGTACGCGAATTATCGCACCTCACATGGATGCCTATGGTTCGATCAAGTGCCGTTAATTCTGCTCGCATGACTTGCACTGGGTGTTCACACACGCAGCGAGGCTCTCTGCGCGCCTTGGCGGTAGCCGCTTGCTGTACTCTGGCAAGCCTGTTTTCGATGCTTGCCGCCGCCGCGGAGATTGTAACGCCGCTTCCTGAGCGCGTAGCGCAGCCAGGTTTCGTCGTTGAAGACTTGGCCCCTCCCGGCTTGCAGTCGCTGGAACCGCTGTTCGATCCCCCGCCGCTTGTGGCTGCGCCAGCGGATGCGCACGCGGCCACATCGTGCTCGCTATGGCTGGTCAGTTCGCGGGCTGCCGGCTGTGGGACCGAACCTGAGGACCTTAAGCTATATCACCACACGCCTGATCGCGGGTGGACCGCGAGCGGTCTTGCGGCATTTCATGCCGAAGACACGTGGAACATGCCGACCGTGTTCTTCGTACACGGCAACCGCTACACGGCTGACGATGCCCTGGAAACCGGGGAGATCATCTACCAAGGGATCGTAGCCGCGGCGGCCATCCACCGACCGGTGCGGTTTGTCATCTGGTCGTGGCCCAGCGACAAGCTTGCCAGAGGCCAGGTCAAGGACTTACGGCTCAAGGCGACACGCGCCGAATGGCAAGGCATTCACTTGGCGAAGTTTGTCGCCGCGATGGACCCCGATGTGCCGGTTGGTCTCTTGGGCCATAGCTATGGTTCGCGGCTAATCTCCAGTTCGCTTCACGTCTTGGGCGGTGGAGAGATTGGCGGTGAGCGACTCGAGACGTCGCTCCAACGAAATGCACCGCTGCGAGTCGTGCTCATGGCAGCCGCCATGGGGAACCATTGGATGTTGCCTGGCCAGCGGCACGGGCAAGCCATGAACTCACTCGACGGAGTGTTGTTGATCTCCAACTCCCGAGACGGGGTGCTGCGTTGGTATCCGAGATTGTTTCCCGGACCCGGGGCCGACGCCTTGGGATACACAGGGATTGTGTTCCCCGCGAAGTTGGGCCCTCATCTTCACAAAGTCGAACAGATTGATGCGGCTCCGTTGATTGGCAAGGGTCACAATCTGGTTGACTACTACCATTGCCCGGCCATCTGGCAGCGGGCGTCGAGCTACATCTCGTTTGAATCCACCTTCGTTGACGTGGGAGTCCGTGCCGCGCACACCTCACACGCTAAAGCGAATCAATAAGATATCGCCATCGGCCACAACATAGTCTTTGTGCTCTTGGCGGTAGAGGCTTTCGGCCTTTACTTCGCGTTCGCTGCCAAGCCGAATAAGATCGTCGCAGGTCATGGTCTCGGCACGAATGAATCCTCGCGCCAAATCGGAGTGGATGCCGTCGGCCGCGTCGAGTGCCGTCCCACCGCGAGCAAGTAGCCATGTCCGCACTTCCTTCTCGCCAGCGGTGAAATAGAGGAGATGCCCGGACACGTCGAGGATGGTCCGTAACAGCTCGTCGTGTCGAGAGCCGGTGAGACCAAGATCGCGCTGAAATTCTTCGCGGTCTTCTGGCGACATCTTCGCAAGTTCAAGTTCGAGAGAAATCCGCTCGGCGACAATCTTGCGATCCTCGGAAGATTGCGCGGTCCAGCGATCGAGATCCTCGTCGTCATCCGCGGCGTTGACCACGACGAGTTTGGGCTTCTCGGTCAACAGGCGAAACGATCGCGTGGCTTTCTTTTGCGGCTCGGTCATTTCAATCGCGTTGATCGACTGACCCTCCTCCATCACGGCCAGCAGTGGCTCCAGCGCGGCAAGCTCCGCCCGCTCCTCTTCGCGATTGGGACGCGGTTTCTTGACCGACTCGCGGAGACGTTCAACGCGGCCCGTTACAATCTCCAGGTCGGCCAGTAACAAGTCTTCCTCGAATCTCTCCAATTCCGCGATGGGATCGGAATCGGCGAACCCGGCGACGACCAACACCAAGCAGCCGGCTTCCCGAATCAGGGCCAACCGCGCGGCATTGCCTTCGTGTGTGCGTGACAGTCCCGGCGTGTCGACCAACTCCAGCGACGCCAACGTGATTTTCTTGGGATGAAAAATGTCGCACAAAGGAGCGACACGTGAATCGGGCAGTGGGGCCATCGCCGATTGGCCAGTGTGCGACGCCGCTGGGTCTGGAGCCACTCCCGTGAGCCACTCAAATAGCGTACTTTTGCCCGAACCTTGATAGCCGACGAGACCGATTTTCATGATGGTAGTGTTTCTTGGTCCGCGGCCAACGCCTGTTCCAAACGAATCAGGGCGTGTTCTACCGCGTCGGCTTCCGACTTGTCTAGGGTCGCCTGACCAAAGCGAACCCGATAAAAGGCGCCAGCGACCTGTCCTGGCACCCCAGCGACCGCCCGGGTTACAGAACGATCGGCCAATCGTGCGCCGGCCACCAGGGCAAACTCTCGCTGCGTTTGATTGCGTGGTCTTTGAATCTCGTGCCGCTGGAGGACATTCTCCAAGCGACGATAGAATTCGACCTGAGATGTCCGCGGATCGTCGGCGGTTCTTTTCGTGCCACGAATCCAGCCGACAATCCAGCCAGCAGTCAGACGCAACGCACGATAAAAGCCGTATGCCAGCGAGGATAAGACCATCGCCACCAATCCAGCCCGCCAATAGAACCACTCGCCGGCAACC
This sequence comes from uncultured Planctomycetaceae bacterium, assembly GCA_964576465.1. Classification (GTDB taxonomy): domain Bacteria; phylum Planctomycetota; class Planctomycetia; order Pirellulales; family JAEUIK01; genus CAZNXE01. The sequence goes on along the minus strand of CAZNXE010000028.1, from coordinate 19,392 downwards.
CAGCCGTTGGGGCCGATGCCCATCCAGGGCAAGCATCGTTCCCACGACCGTCGCCATGCCTGGGGGTCTTGCACTAACCGGAAGAAACGTAAAGCACCTTGAACGATTGGCATGTAGATGTGCTCTTGTTGTCGTCTGGAGTCCATGCCAAGGACATAGTGCGACCAAAGAAAATCCAAATAGTCGCCAAACTGGCGAACGAATTGCCAGCCCCCCGCCGCGACACCTTCTTCCGCCGCGGCGTCGTACTGCGGCGTTGGGTCAACCCGCAACCAGGCTGCGGTGCCAGGGCCCCCTCCGACGGAAAGATTCTCTGGGATTTGGCTTGGAGCAAGATAAACTTCGGCCCAGGCGTGTGCGTGCAGTTGACGAACCACGAAGTATCCGCCAATAGGATTCCATTCATGGCTCTTGTAACCTGAGACAATCCGCGATGGAATGCCGACACTGCGCAGCATCAATACCATGGCACTGGCGAAGTACTCGCAATGTCCCTCGCGAGTGTTGATGAGGAAGTCCACAATCGGGTCGAGTGTTGGATCATCACGTGTCTGCGTCAGGGTGTAGCCGAATTCGCGCGTGTCCTGCAAGAATGCTTCGATTGTCTGAACGCGACGGTAATGCTGATCGGCGGGAATGTCAGCAACAAGCTCCAAGGCCAGTTCACGAATCGGCGCGAGGGGATCGTCTTCGATTACATTGGGGAGTCGAAGTTCGGCAAACCTTCGATCCGCATACGTTGGCGTCATCTCCAACTGTCGACCATTCTCCAGCCCCGTGGTGACCAAGTCGTACGAAAAGCGGATGTCTCGCATTACCCGGGGTCGCAGAAGATGGCGGTTGTTGACATCGAACAAGACATTCGGATCGGGCTCGGTTTTCACGAGTGGGTAAACACTAAACAACACGTCCGTCTCGAGCGGCTCAAGTGTGATCATTTGCCTTACTGTCTCTCCCGAAACGGGAATCCGCTCGGTGTTCAATTCCACCGACTCGGGAAATGCGGTGTAAGGCGTCCAGCGACCGTTCAGGTAGTTGTACGACACCTCGAAAGTATAGATCGCCGCGAACCTTGTAGGCCTTTCTCGTCTCCGGATCGACAAATTGTGCCCGCATGACTCCCGTGCGATTATCGGCGATGGTTCCGATGTGGCCGAGTGAAACGCTTTCAGAGAACCCAACCGTGGCGCGGGGAGCAAAGAACGCTCGCTGTTGCCACTGTCGTTGACCAACGCGTGGGATGGTGACAAACACCAAAATGGTGAGCACCAACGAGCCTAACATCAGCATCACGATTTGCTTCGCGAAGATCCCACTGGTTAGTTCCTGACGGACCTGGACCGCCACGCGACCCGTGAACACAGGCAGTTGCGGTGGCTGCACTGCGGGGGACCAAACCCTTCGCACTGCTGAAACTCGCTGCGCAATCGACATCGCCAGTCGGGCGCCAGTACCCGAACGCGGTCGAACCGTTTCACGATAGAAATAGAAGACTGCCATCGTCGCCAGCGAGACACACATGTAGACCAACAACAGCAAACCGAAAACAATCGCCAAGTTCAACGCGGTCGACACGGCGGCTTGCAGCAGGCTGAGCAACGCCAACAACCAATAGGTGCGATTGGACTTTTGTTGATACTGCAAGATGAATTGTAAATAGACCAACAGATTGGCCACGGTCAGCAACTGGCGATCGGGTGAAAGGTCCGCGAACCCCCACACGGTCCAAGTCACCGCCAACAAGGCGAGCAGATTGGACCCTGTCTTGTTGAGCCGCAGCCACCCTCGAATGTCGGTCAAATAGACAGAACTCACCGAGACAATCACCGCCAGCACGGGCAAGGTGACGTTGCGATCGCCCATGCCGAGAAGCACGGTTCCCAGCGCGACCATCGTGGCAATGCCGATCTGTACGAACCGCTCCAATGGTAAGGCGTCGTGCCCGAAGTTCGCGGGTGAGGGAATCGCAAATGCGTCGGCGTTCGTGATTTGGCTCACGACATCACCTCCGCGGGTTGCAACGCATCGACGGTGTCATCGGCATAGTACGATTGGAATTCTGAACTCGATGCGTCCAGACACGTTATGCGTCCGGCCCAGCGACGCTGGCGATGATCTTGCCAAAGTTTGACGAATCGCTCGGTGTCATTCAGATCGACGCCGCGCGTGCTGATCAATAACACCGACGTTCGAGGGCGGATTTGATCGAGCGTGGTCGCCAGCAACTCGGGCACGCGATCTCCGTCGGTGGCTTCAGCGACCGCGAGTGCCTCGAGCGCATCTTGAAGCAGGGCCATTGAAGCCGGACCCCGAGCCAGTGTTATTTCGCGACCCGCGGTGCTCAACAGCATCTGCCCCCCGCCTCGGCGACACTGATCGGAAACGACCGTTGCAGCAAAGCTTACGACCGACTCAACGCGCATTCGATCGTCTTTGGTCGGATTCGCTGGTTGCCAAAGATCGACGAGCACCGCAAGGTCGTCATCGCGATGCTGCTCGAACTGACGCACCATCAATTCACCCAATCGCGCCGATGTGCGCCAATGGATCCACCGCTGCGCGTCTCCCGACCGCCAATCCCTGAGACCATGAAAGTCGCCTTCGACGAGGCCTTGCTGCCGAGCGTTTTTGCCGCGACCTTGATAAGACTGCTGTCGCAGCATCGTCCAACGACGCGAGAGATGGCCCTGTCGCGGATATACGATCACCTGATCGGACTTGGGCCACACGGACCAACATTGAAGTAATCCGAGCGGAAATCGGCTAGTAGCCCGCATGGGACCAAAGCGATATCGACCGCGCGACAACAACCGCCCTTCATAGACCTGATTACTACTCTGATTCGGTCGCAGGTGAGGGAAGAACAAGGAGGCATCAATCCTTTGCCCTTTGTCGGGTCCCGCTTCCTGTTCGATCACATCGGTGATGGTAATCGCCCAACTGCTGCTCTTACGCTTGGTGTTGGAAACTTCGACATCGACGACTAGCAATTGTCCGGCGGCAATCGTCTCCGGCAATCGGCGGCGAACCTGCAAGTCGCGCAACGAAAGCAGGACCAAACCTACGCTAAACACGAACGGTCCGACCATCATGCCGAACAGCAGCATCAAGAGATTGATCTCACGCAGCACGGCCCCCATGAACAAAAAGGCCAACACCACCATGTAGTACCAGCCCTCGGAGCAGATATTGATTTGGCGTCGATTAGCCATGGTCGTGCGTCACAATCAAGAATGCTTCAACGTGATGCGTACGTTGGAATTGAAAGGCGATCCAGTTCGGATGTCTGACAAGGAGATCATTGTGGAACCGGCACGTCGTCGACCAGTCGCTGAACGACAGACTCCACCGCTGCCCGCTGCCCGCCGTGCAGATATCCCTTGGTAATCACACGATGTGCCAAGACAGAGACGGCCAATCGTTTGATGTCGTCGGGAACAACAAACTGCCGACCGTCGGTTAAAGCGTAGGCTTGAATGGCACGGTGCAAGGCGAGCGCGCCCCGTGTGCTAACTCCCACATGCAGTTCATCGCTGTTGCGAGTGGCTTCAACGATGTCCATGAGATACGCCTGAATCGAATCGTCGACGGTCACCGAGCGAGCCGCTTCCTGGAGGGTAATCACTTGCGAGGCGTCCAGCACCGGACCCAACTCATCAACCGGCTCGCGAAGACGATGCGAGGCGAACACCTCTAACTCGGCTTCGCGGTCGGGATACCCGATCTGAGTCCGCAGCAGAAACCGATCGAGCTGGCTTTCAGGCAAAGGGTAGGTGCCCTCGAACTCGAAAGGGTTTTGGGTGGCAATCACAATGAAGGGGGCCGGCAGCGGATGTGTCTGTCCATCCATCGATACTTGAGAATCGCTCATCGCTTCCAGCAACGCACTTTGTGTTCGTGGTGTGGTGCGATTGATTTCATCTGCCAAAACAATGTTGGCGAAGATCGGCCCGGTCTTGAATACGAACTCACTCGTCTTGGCGTTGAAGATACTGCTCCCGATAATGTCGCTGGGGAGCAAGTCGGGCGTAAATTGGATGCGTGAGAATCGCCCACTGATGCTATTAGCCAAGGCTTTTCCCAACAGCGTTTTCCCCACGCCAGGCACGTCTTCCACCAGAATGTGTTCGCCGGCTAGCAGTGCCACGACACACAGCCGAACGACGTCCGGCTTGCCGAGGACAACCTGGGAGATATTCTCTTCCAGTTCGTTTACGAGCGTATAGACATTGGTCGTCATCGCGATTCCTAAGTTCTGCGAAATGCACGGTCCCGACGGCTTGGCGAGCAGCGAAAAGCTTCAATTGTGATCGATCACGTGGGAAACTGTCCCAAAATCCGCCGGTAGCAGTTGCGTGGCTTCCGGTTCATGGTAGTCGTGCGGTGTCGGTTCGGTCCAGCGAAACGCCAGCGATTTGGCAACGGAAACTGGTTGTGACGAAAGTAGTTACAGCATTGTAGGCATTTACTCGCCTGAAGGCCGAAGAAGTTGCAATCTTGCCCCGTTGGCTGATAAAATCCAAGCTGGCTCATTCGTCCTTACCCGATAGCCGACCCGCCTCACCATCACACCACGTGTCACCCCCGCAGGGCACGCCATCATGTACCGCAATTTGACGAAATCGAATGTAAGCGGCTGCCAGTCGTTTCGGCAATCGGCCAAGGTGACACGTCGCCATGTGTTGGAAGCCGGCACGCTGGGAATGATGGGGCTGGGGCTTGGCGATCTATTGGCCGCGAAGCAGGCCAGCGGTGCCGGCATGTTCTCGTCGCGGCCTCGCGCGAAGGCCTGTATTTTTCTTTTCATGTGGGGTGGTCCGAGCCATTTGGACACCTTCGATCTCAAGCCCGAGGCCCCGGACGAAATTCGCGGCGACTTCAAGCCGATTGCCACAGCCGTGCCGGGCATGAATATCTGCGAACACTTTTCGAAGGTGGCTACACTCACGGATCGACTGTCGATCGTTAGGTCTCTGCATCACACCGATCCGGCACATCTTTCAAGCGCGCATGCCACCTTGACGGGGAATTGGGCGCCGGTAATCAACAGCGACGCCGACCCACCGAGTCGACGCGATTCGCCTCAGATCGGATCGATTCTGGCCAAGCTCTCAAAGAACGACGGGAGTTTGCCGCCGTCGGTAACGATCCCTTGGGTTGTCTCGCACCCGTCGGCTCCTGGAGGCCGAGCGCCTGGCCAAAACGGTGGCTGGCTAGGAAAGAGCTTCGATCCCTTCGTTGTTGCCGGCGACCCCAACGACAAGGAATGGCGCGTCAAGGAGTTGAGTCTTCTCGGTGGTCTGTCGATCGATCGTCTGCAAGGTCGACAACAACTGTTGTCGCATATCGATCAACAGCGTGCGGCAATCGAACGAACTGCCGAAGCAAGCGAGCTGAATGCCCTGCAGCAAAAGGCGTTCTCCCTATTGGCTTCGCCTCAAGCCCGCGCCGCATTCGATCTTTCGGCAGAATCAGACCGCGACCGTGACCGCTATGGCCGCAACATTCATGGTCAATGCGTTCTGATGGCCCGCCGTTTGGTCGAACAAGGGGTGTCACTGGTCACCGTCAACTGGCACAACGACGGCCACAACTTTTGGGACACGCACGGTAACAATTTCAATCGATTGAAAAACGACCTGATTCCTCCGGCCGATCAAGCACTGGCGGCCCTGATCGAAGATCTCGATCAGCGCGGTATGTTGGACGAGACCCTGGTGGTTTGGGTTGGTGAGTTCGGGCGGAAGCCGATCATCAACAAGGGTAGCGCCGGTCGCGAGCATTGGCCGTTTTGCTATAGCGGCCTCCTCGCCGGAGGCGGCATTCGCGGCGGTTCAATCTATGGAGCGAGCGACCCGCACGGGATGCACCCGGCACTAAATGCCGTAACTCCGCTAGACTTCGCGGCCACCATCTATCAAGCACTCGGAATCGATCCACACCGGACAACACCCGACCGGATCGGTCGCCCTGTTCGTGTTTCTGGTGGCGAAGCAATTGCCGATCTCTTCGGCTAGCCCGCATGTGGGCAGAGCATTCGAGCGAGGCCCTACTGCGAGGGCTGGTGGCCTTTACTCGACACGGCAGATCAGGCACTTCAGGTATTCGCTTTCCAGGCAACTCACGTTGACCGGATGATCGGGCGAAGCGCCGCGTGATTCGAGAATTTGGATGCGTCGCCCGCTACGGCGCGAGACACCGGCCAACAACACGTCGAAGTCCTCGCGAGTAATGTAGCCCGAGCAACTACAGGTCACTAAGATGCCGCCGGCTGGCAGTAGTTCGACGGCTTGCTGATTGATGTGTTGGTATGCGCGCATCGCGGCATCGACCGAGCGACGGCTTTGTGCGAACTTCGGCGGATCGAGCACCACCACGTCGAATGACTTCGACTGTTCGCGAAGCTGCTTGCAGTATTGCTTCGCATCCCCAGTTTCAAACCGCACACCAGTGATACCATTGAGTTTGGCATTTTCGCGTGCGAGCTGAACGGCACGACTGCTGGTGTCGATTCCCAACACCTCGCGTGCATCGCCCAGTTGTCGTGCGGCAAGCGAAAACCCACCGGTGTAGCAAAACAAGTCGAGCACGCGACGACCCGCGAAGTAGCTGGCTGCCACCCGACGGTTTTCGCGCTGGTCGAGATAGAAACCGGTCTTCTGCCCCTGGCAGAGATCGACGCCGTATTGGATTCCGTGTTCGCGGATGATGATCGGACCGTCGGGCACCTCGCCCCAAAACGGACCATTCTCCAAATTGATCCCCTCGCGATCGGCGATCCCCTTTTCGGTCCGTAGTACAATGCCGCGGGGCCGCAACGCCTCGACCAACCATTCGATGAACTCAGGAAGCCGGCGCTGGATTGCCAAGGCGCCCACTTGAACGACCAGATAGGGGCCATAACGGTCGACGATCAGCCCGCTCAAGCCATCGGCTTCGCTGAAGATGACCCTTGCCGCGCCGTCGGAATCGTCGAAATGCAGGTCGCGACGCAAGGCAACCGCCTGTTCGATTCGCCGACGCCAGAAGTCGGCATCAAGGATTTCGTCGTCGAGCCAAGTATATAGCCGCACCCGAATCCGGCTGTGGCTGTTGTAGATACCCCGGGCAATCCAATCGCCTTTCGGGGTGATCAACTCCACGACATCGCCGTCATCCACGTCGCCATCGACGCGATCGATCGCCGAGTCGAGAACCCAAGGATGACGGCCATAAAACGGGCCCGCCTTGCGAGCTTTCAGAACAACACTGGCCACGGAATCTCCCACGCAATGCGAAAACCCCCATCTTACGTGGGCTGCGCCGCGAGCGATAGCGTGAGGCCTACCGGATGGTGGCTTTCCTGTCGCGAAAGGCAATCGGCGTGGTCGATCGGCCCAACATTACCACCTCACCGCGACGCAGGAATCGTCGTTGCTGAACCAAGACGCCGACGTCGTGGGGGAGAACGGGGCGGAGCTGTTCGAGCGATTCAATCCGGGTGATTAGGTAGGCATTGGAAGATGTGGCGAAGAACTCTTGCACATCTTCCGGCAGGGCGTAACGGGTGACGGGGCTCTGGGCATAGAAGACGAGACTGGGGACGAAGTAGTCGTAGGTGGC